>JBFHFG010000568.1:0-2595 GCA_041583815.1 Halovulum sp. | reverse complement strand
GGGCAGTGGCAATCTCACGTTTGGCGGGCACGGGCGCAACCTCGAGGTCCTCGAGGCACTGTCCTCGCACCGCCATCCTGGCGTGTTCGCCGACTTCGCCCGCTTTCTGAATGAGTTACTGGCTCGTGAGAGCGTGGCGTTCGGCGACCAGGCGCCGCTCCTCGAGTTCGCACGCCGGTCCGCGGCGGTCGGGGGCGGCGTTGCCGACAGCGACGTGCAGCTGCTGCACTCGGTCAGCGAGCCGGTCGTCCGACAGATTCTGGCGCGCGCGAGGGGCCCGCGGTGGGAGGAGCTCTTCGTGCTTTCGCCGTTCCATAGCTCATCGGCTGAGCCTGTAGGCACGCTGGTCCGGGAGCTCGGGGTCGGTCGCCTGAGTGTTGGGGTCGCCAATACCGGGCAGGGCAAGTGCTCCTTCCCCTTCGATGTTGCGAATGGCTGGGGTCTCTCCGCCGGCGCGGGTGCCGCGCCCCGCGGCGACGATCAGGGCGGCGAAATCCATGGCGTCTCCGGGTTGTCGCGGTCATCTATGGCGAACCCTACGGCAGGTACAAGTGCCGCTACTAGTGGATTGCCGCAGCCTCGCGCATCGGCTAAACCGGCAAAGTCTTTGCACAAGGAATGAGCACTTGCCGCCCATCATCGGCCCTGAAAGCTTGCAGTCGCCTGTTTTTCTGGCACCCATGGCGGGAATCACGGATCTGCCGACCCGGAATCTGGTGCAGCACTTCGGTGCCGGGCTGGTCGTGTCCGAGATGGTGGCCAGCCAGGAGATGGTCCAGGCACGCCCGCTGGCCCGCGCCCGCGCAGAGCTTGGCCTGGGGGTCGAGGGCACCGCGGTGCAGATCGCGGGCCGCGAGGCGCACTGGATGGCCGAATGCGCACGGATGGTCGCGGACATGGGCGCGCGCATCGTCGACATCAACATGGGCTGCCCCGCGAAGAAGGTGACGAACGGCCTGTCCGGTTCGGCGCTGATGCGTGAACCCGATCACGCGCTCAGCCTGATCGAGGCCGTGGTGGGCGCGGTGGATGTGCCGGTGACTGTCAAGATGCGGCTCGGCTGGGACGATGCCAGCCATAACGCAGCGCAGATCGCCGCGCGGGCCCGCGATGCCGGCGTCGCCATGGTGACCGTGCACGGGCGAACCCGTTGCCAGTTCTACAAGGGCCGGGCCGATTGGGCCGCGATCCGGAATGTCGTCGAGGCGGTCGATGTGCCGGTGATCGCCAATGGCGACATCGTCGACGGCGACAGTGCCCGGCGCGCGCTGCGCCTTTCGGGCGCGGCGGGGGTGATGATCGGCCGGGGTGCGCAGGGTCGGCCCTGGTTGCTGGCGCAGGTCGCGCACCAGCTGGGGCAGGGGCCTGCACCGCGAATCCCCGGTGGCACGGACCTGGTCGATATCATCTGCACCCACTACGAAGCATTGCTTGATTTCTACGGCATCGACCTGGGTCTGCGCTGCGCGCGCAAGCACCTGGGCTGGTACATGGACGACATGGATGCCCCCTCGGCGCTGCGCCGCGAGGTTCTGACCGCATCCACCCCCGGCGCGGCGCTTGCCGCCTTGCGCCGATTGACCCCCGAAACTGAAAAGGCAGCCGCATGAGCCTGCATACCGACCCCATGTGGAGTGCCGTTCCCTATCCGGCCGTCCTGATCTCGCCCACGGACGAGGTACTGTCGTGCAATGGCGCGGCCGAGAACGCCTTTTCGATGTCGCTGCGTCAGATGACCGGACGTCCGCTGAAGGAATTCGTCGGCGAGGACAGCCCGATCATGGAGAGTATCGGCCAGACCCGCGCGGGCGTCGCCTCGGTCGTGCAGTATAACGTCGAGGTCGGGTGGAGCGACCGGCCCGCCCGCCCCTATACGCTACATGCGGCGCAGGTGCAGAACGGTGCCGCGAACATCCTGCTGCTGTTTCACCCGCTAGGCATGGCAGAGCAGATGGACCGGTCGCTGTCGCACCGTTCGGCCGCACGGTCGGTCACCGGGATGGCGGCGATGCTGGCGCACGAGATCCGCAACCCGCTGGCGGGGATTTCCGGCGCGGCGCAGCTGCTGTCGATGAGCCTGTCCGAAGAAGAGCAGGAATTGACCGACCTGATCCGCGCCGAGACCGACCGCATCGGCAATCTTGTCGAGCGTGTCGAGGCATTCGGCGACCTGCGGCCGACCGCCCGACGCGCGGTGAACATCCATGACGTGATCGACCGCGCCAAGCGCGCTGCAGAAGCCGGGTTCGCCCGTCATGTCCGGTTCATCGAAAGCTATGATCCGTCTCTGCCCCCGACCGTGGGCGATCCGGACCAGTTGATCCAGGTATTCCAGAACCTGTTCAAGAACGCCGCCGAGGCGTGTCCGGCCGTGGGCGGGGTGATCCGCATCCGCACCGGCTACCAACCCGGCGTCAAGTTGTCGTTGCCGGGGCGCAAGGCCGAAAGCCTGCCGCTACTGGTCTCGGTGGTCGACAATGGTTCAGGCAGCCCCGAGGCGCTGAGCCGTGACATCTTCGATCCATTCGTCAGCACAAAGGCAAACGGCTCGGGGCTGGGCCTGTCGCTGGTCAGCAAGGTGCTCAGCGACCACGG
>JBFHFG010000567.1:0-2606 GCA_041583815.1 Halovulum sp. | reverse complement strand
TCTACCCGGCGCCGCACCCGATCATCGAACGTGCCTATTCGCGCGGCGTCGCGGTCGACAACGATGTCGGCCTGTTCTTCCGTTCATGGGCGACGGACGAATGGGACGACATGGACCCGACCCCACGCGTTGTCTGCGTCACCGGGTCCAACGGAAAATCCACCACCACCGCGCTGCTGCATCACTGCCTGCGGGAAGTCGGACGTCCCGCGCAGATGGGCGGCAACATCGGTCGCGGCGTGCTGGACCTGGACCCCGCGGACGAGGGCGAGGTCGTGGTACTTGAACTGTCTTCCTACCAGACCGAGCTTGCCCGGGCACTGGCACCCGACATCGCGATCTTCCTGAACCTCAGCCCGGACCACCTGGACCGGCACGGCGGACTGGGTGGCTATTTTGCGGCCAAGCGGCGGCTGTTCGCCGAAGGTGGACCCGAGCGCAGCGTGATCGGCGTCGATACGCCCGAGGGCCGGGTGCTCTCCAACCAGATGCGCGAGGTTACGGGCTCGGGGGATCCGGTGATCCGTATCGCCAACACTGTGCAACTGAAGGATGGCTGGTCGGTCTTTGCCCGCAAGGGGTTCCTTGCGGAATGGCGCAACGGGCGGCAGGTGGCGTCCGTCGACCTGCGCGATATCCCCACGCTGCCCGGCGCCCACAACCACCAGAACGCCTGTGCCGCCTGGGCTGCGCTGCGTGCGCTGGGCCTTGCTCCCCGGCAGATCGAGAAGGGGCTGCGCAGCTATCCGGGGCTCAGACACCGAAGCCAGGTGATCGCGACCATCGGCGGCGTGACTTACGTGAACGACAGCAAGGCAACCAATGCCGACGCAGCGGAAAAGGCGCTGCTGGCCTATGAGAATATCCGTTGGATCGCCGGCGGCGTGCCAAAGGAAGGCGGGATCGAGCCGCTTCGCCCGCTGTTCCCGCGCATCGCCAAGGCCTACCTGATCGGCCAGTGCGCTCCGGCCTTCGCTGCGACACTGGGGCAGACGGCCCATACCGACTGCGGTACGCTGGAAGCGGCCGTTGCTGCCGCCGCCGCCGATGCACAGCCCGGCGACACCGTGCTGCTTGCACCTGCCGCGGCCAGCTTTGACCAATACCCCAGCTTCGAGCACCGGGGCGATCATTTCATCGAACTTGTGGGGAAACTGGACGGCGCGGGATAACGCGGGCAGGTCAGGAACCTCGGGTCAGCGCGCCAGACGGTTCTGCGCGCGCTGACGGGCCAGTCCGCTGTCCACGTCGTTGACGCCCAGCAACTTCACGACCAGCCGCAGAAATGCATTCTCGGCCTGATCACGGTCAGAATCTGCCAGGGCGACCTGCCACAGCGCCTCGACGATGCCGCCACGCTCTTCGTAGGGTACGCCGCCTTTGATCGCCTTGGTCAGGTGAACGGTGTCCCCGGCTTCCTGCTCCAGCGCTTCGCCCTCGGTGCGAAGTGCCGCGGCATCGGCGTCGGACAGGCCGTAACGACTGGCCAGGATCCGGTCGATCCGCGTGCGCTCGGCCGGGGCGTAATCGTCATCGATCCGTGCGCAGCGCACCAGAAGCGCCGCCAGCGATCTGCGGTAATCGCCTTGCGGATCGGGTTGCGGGGCCTCTCCGAGGAGGCGATTCATCAGGTCCACGAACATCTTGGTCATGTAGGGACGCTATCGCGCCCCGCAATGGGTCAGACGAGACGCGATTGCGCCAGTGCCGCGCGCACGAAGTCGCGGAACAGGGGATGCGGCTCGAACGGCTTCGATTTCAGCTCGGGGTGGAACTGGACGCCGATGTACCAGGGGTGCTCCTTGTACTCGACGATCTCGGGCAGGCGGCCGTCCGGCGACATGCCGGAGAAGGTCAGTCCGGCGGTCTCAAGCTGGTCGCGGTACTTGATGTCAACCTCGTACCGGTGCCGGTGCCGTTCCGAGATCGCGCAGCCGCCGTAGATGCCGGCAACCTTGCTGCCTTCCTTCAGGACCGCATCATAGGCGCCAAGGCGCATGGTGCCGCCCTTGTCGTCCTGCTGGGTGCGTTGGATCGTGCGGTTGCCCTCGACCCATTCCTTCAGGTGATAGACCACGGGCTCGAACCGCTTCACGCCGGCCTCGTGATCGAATTCCTCGGACCCGGCGTTTTCGACCCCGGCCAGGTCGCGGGCGGCCTCGATCACGGCCATCTGCATGCCAAGGCAGATACCCAGGTAGGGCACCTTGCGCTCGCGGGCGAACTTGGCGGCGCGGATCTTGCCCTCGGTGCCGCGCTCGCCAAAGCCGCCGGGAACCAGGATGGCGTGAAAACCTTCCAGCAAGGGGGCGACGTCTTCGTCCCGCTCGAATATCTCGGCGTCGATCCATTCGGCGCGCACCCGCACCCGGTTCGCCATGCCGCCATGGGTCAGCGCTTCGGCGATGGATTTGTACGCGTCTTCCAACTGGGTGTATTTGCCGACGATGGCGATCTTGACCTCGCCCTCGGGGTTGTAGATCCGATCGGCGACATCTTCCCAACGCTCCAGGTTCGGCTTCGGGGCAGGGGCGATGCCAAAGGCATCCAGCACCGCCTGATCGAGACCTTCACGGTGATAGGCCAGCGGCGCCTCGTAGATGGAT
>JBFHFG010000566.1:0-2612 GCA_041583815.1 Halovulum sp. | reverse complement strand
GGGTTGATGCCCATCGAGGCCGCCATGCGCGGGTTCTGGGTCACGGCGCGGACCTCGAGCCCCAGGCGCGTGCGGTTCAGTGTGAACAGAAGCAGCACCAGGAAGATCAGGCCGAGGGCGAAGATCGCGATGCGGATGTAGCTGATCGAGATCACGTCGTTGAAGACCAGTGCCCCGTCCAGCCAGCCCGGCGCGGTCAGCGGCCGCGCCTGGGTGCCGAAGATGTTCTTGGCCAGCTGCTGCAGCGCGATCGAGATGCCGAAGGTCGCCAGCAGGGTTTCCAGCGGCCGGTTGTAGAGCCAGCGGATCACCAGCCGCTCCATCGCGACGCCGGCGGCGAAGGTGACGGCGAAGGCCAGCGGCAAGGCGACAACCAGGCTCAGCGTGTAGTTCGGAACGAACTGCTGCACGACATAGCCGGTGTAGGCGCCCATCATGATGTACTCGCCATGCGCCATGTTGATCACCCGCATGACGCCGAAGGTGATCGCAAGGCCGATAGCCGCGAGGAAATAGAGCGAGGCCAGCGACAGGGCGTCCAGTGTGATGTCGATGCCCTGGCTGACCATCACGCCGGTTTCGATGCTGGCCAGGGTGCGGCGCGCGGCATCGGTGATCGCGGCAGAGGGTTCGGCGTAGGCGAGGTAGAAGCTGTGCGCCTCGACCGCCTCGCGCTGGGCAGCGAGCGGGACATCGGGGGGCACGATGCCGCGCGCGGCCAGCGCGTCATAGGCGCGGTTGCGTTCGGTCCAGGTGTCGAGGTCGGTCGTGGCAAAGCCCGCGACCTGCCCATTCTCGGCGTTCGCCTCGAGCGCGGCGCGTTTGGCGTCGCGGTCCACGGCGGGGGGTGCGAGATCCTTGTCCACCAGAAGGTCGTAGGCGTCATCGACGGGCAGCGTATCGCTGCCGGGTGTCATCTTGCGCGCCACATTCACATCTTCGGGCAGACCCTCGGGCGCGTCCCTCTCGACAACCACGGTTCGTGTCGCCAGCAGCGGGTTCAGGGCAGCGCGTACGTCGAGCCCGAGATCGCCGTCAAAGCTGCGGATCGCGGTAACACGGGCATCCTCGGTCTCGCCATAGGCGATGGTCAGCAGGCGTTCCATCCGCTGTTTCGCGGCGAGGATGTCGGGATCCGCCTCGCCGTCGAGCGCGCCGCGCAGCGCGGTCAGATGGCTTTCTTCGGGATCGCGTGCGATGGCATCAAGTGCGGCGCGCCGGGTCGCCGGGTTCGGGTCCTGAAGCTGGAACTGGACCAGCGCGGCGCCGATCAGCCCACGGATGCCGCTGTTCGGCTTCAGCTGCTTCAGCTCGGACTTGTCGGCGGTGCCCACGGGCGCGCCGGTCTCGATATCCAGCAAGGTGTAGCCGTCGCCCTCCTTGCGGACAAAGAAGAACGCGCCGTCGGCTTCGCGCAGCCAGAGGTCCTTGTCCTGCCAGCGCTCCATCACCGTCTGGGCTTGGGGAAGGCCGCTGTCGCGCAGGGCGTCGATGGCGGGTTGGATTGTCTTGCGGGAACTTTTGGCGATCACCTCGCCATGTTCCTGAAGCAGGTCCTGGATTGCCGTGCCCTGGGCCAGGGCGGGCGGCGGCACCAGCAGGCAGAGTGCAAGCGCAAGGGCGCGGAAGAGTTTCATGTATTTCCCCGGGAACAGATGGGCGGCACGAGGCGCTGGCCCCGTGCCGCCGGGTCAGGCCCGCAGGCTCAGTAGTTCGACTTCTGCTGCACGCAGGTCTCGGTCTCGGTGTTGTACATGCCGCAGCCGAGGTCTTTCCAATCCGACTTCAACACCGCCGACTCGGGCAGGAAGTCGGTCCAGGCGTCGCCCGGCACCGGGTCGGTCTGGCTGAGGATGTCGAACTGGCCATCCTCGGTGATCTCGCCGATCAGGACCGGCTTGGTCAGGTGGTGGTTCGGCAGCATCTCGGCCACGCCACCGGTCAGGTTCGGGTAGGTCTGGCCGTACATCGCCTCGCGCACGGCGTCGACGTCGGTGGTGCCGGCCTGCTCGACCGCCTGAACCCACATGTTGAAGCCGATGACATGAGCTTCCATCGGGTCGTTGGTCACGCGGTCTTCGCCCATCTTGGCCTTCCACGCGGCGACCCATTCCTCGTTCTCGGGGGATTCGGCGGACTGGAAGTAGTTCCAGGCGGCGAGGTGGCCGACGAGGTTGGTGGTGTCGAGACCCGAAAGTTCTTCTTCGCCGACCGAGAAGGCGACGACGGGAATGTCATCGGCCGAGATACCAGCGGCGGCCAGTTCCTTGTAGAAGCCGACGTTCGCGTCACCGTTGATCGTCGAGATGACGCCGACCTTCTTGCCGTCCGCGCCCAGCGCGACAACGTCCGAGACGATCGTCGACCAGTCCGAGTGCCCGAAGGGCGTGTAGTTCACGAAGATGTCTTCCTCGGCGATACCCTTGTCCTTCAGATACTGCTCGAGGATGCGGTTCGTGGTGCGCGGATAGACATAGTCGGTGCCCAGCAGCGCGAATTTCTCGACGCCCAGTTCCTCCAGGAAGTAGTCGGTGGCCGGGATCGCCTGCTGGTTCGGCGCGGCGCCGGTGTAGAACACGTTCTTGGAGCTTTCCTCGCCTTCGTACTGGACG
>JBFHFG010000565.1:0-2626 GCA_041583815.1 Halovulum sp. | reverse complement strand
GACGCTGCCGGTCTCGGTCGCCCAGCCCGAGCCGATGTCGGTGTGATCGACCAGCACGTCATAGGCGGTCGCCTCGACCGTCACCACGTTGGCGATGGCCCGGATCGAGCTGGCGTCGCGCAGCACGCCAGTGATCGAGTTCGCGGTCTGCGGATCGACCAGGTATCCACCCTCGGCGGCGACACCCGCGCTCAGGCCCTTGCCCTCGATTTCCAGGTGGCGCAGGCCATCGTCGTCCCCCGAACGCAGGTAGGCGGCAAAAGCCTTCTTGTGCGGCACATTGGCCTCGGCCTGTGCTGCAAGGGCGGGGCGGGCGGCGGTCATGGTCTTGCGATCAAGCATGGTCAAACGGTGTTCCTGTTCTTTGATCCGGGATTTCAGTTCGTTCTGCATCGTGATGATATCGTTCACGAATCCGGCCATCGCGGCCTTCACTTCATGGGCGCCACCCTGGGCTGCGCCCGGCGTCGCGGCACGGTTCTTGGTTTCAGTCTCGTGCATCACATCCGTCCTCGATGATGTCGGTTGGGTTCGGTGCGATCGCTCACACCAGTTGTTCCCGGGCGGCCGCGAACGCCTCCGCCAGGTCTCGCGCGATGTCGGACACGGCGTCCTCGCCGGTCTGCACACGCGCCTCGGGAAGCATCGGGAACGTGACCACCGAGACTTCCCAAAGATCGATTTCCAGCAACGACCGTCCCCCGGCCGCCTTTTCCGAGCGCAGGGTGCGATAGCCGATCGACAACCCGTCGATCGCGCCCGCCTCCAGCAGGGCCAGCGCCTCGCGCCCGTTCTGCACTTCGGACAGGACGCGGCCGCGCACATAAAGGCCCTTGTCGTCCTCGCGGACCTCGTCCCAGACGCCGATGGGCCGGGTCGGGTCGTGCTGCCACAGCATCTTCACCCGACGGCCGCCCCGGGCGATACGGCGCAAGCTGCCCTCATAGGCGCCCCGCTGCACCACATCGCCGCCCTGGTCCACCGCGCCGAACAGGCTGGCATAGCCCTCGATCACGCAGTCGCTCAGCGCCAGCCCGTCCCCGAAGGCGCAATACTTCGTCTCCAGGCCAAAGGCCTGCCTGTGTCCACCCATGACAATTCCCGTCATTGCGTCGTTGAAAGAAGAGAGACCGCGACCTCGCCCGCCAGAAAAGCGGCGACGCCGAAGACCACCAGCCACAGCCGCCGCTCCATCCGGTCCAGCAGTCCCTCGATCACCAGCAGGCGGCGTTCCAGGTTCATCCAGCGCTCCTCGGTGATCCGTTCGTGCGCGTCGATCCGCGCCGTCGTGGCGTCGAACGGCTCGTACAGAAAACGTGATCCCGTGGCGCGCGGACCGCGCGCGCTCATCCGTCCTCGGCGACGGGCGGCAGCCCCAGCAACGCCCGTTTCTCGGCCTGCGTCAGGAAATCGGCGTCAGACACGCGGCGCCACAGCGCCTCGCGCTCGGCGGCCAGCGCCGGGATATTGTCCAGGTCCATCTGCAGTTTGAGGTCCGGCCCGAACCGTTCGGGCAGCCAGCCGTTGATCGCGGCGAGGGTCTTGGCCACCAGCGGCAGCACCGTCAGGCGATAGAACGCGCGGTTGGCCTCCTGATAGTTGGAATAAGTGTTGTCACCGGGGAACCCCATCAGCATCGGCGGCACACCGAAGGCCAGGGCGATCTCGCGCCCGGCGGATTCCTTGGTCTTGTGGAATTCCATATCGGACGGCGAGAAACCCATCGGCTTCCAGTCCAAGCCGCCTTCCAGCAGCATCGGACGGCCGGCATTGCGCGCGCCGACATAGTTCGACTCCAGCTCGTCGCGCAGCCGCCCGTACTGGTCCGCGCCCAGCTGGCCCATACCGTCCGCGCCCTTGTAGACGATCGCCCCCGAGGGTCGCGCCGCATTGTCCAGCAGCGCCTTGGTCCACGTCGCGGCGGCATTGTGCACGTCCACGGCCACGGCGGCGGCCTGCATCGGGCTCATGCCATAGTGATCATCCTGCGGGTGGAAATTCCGAATGTGCAGCACCGGCGTACCAACGGTCATGTCAAACCGGTGCTTCTTCGCCCCGACCTTGTATTCATAGGCCACCGGCCAACCATCGACCCCCGGCACCACGCTCATCCGGTCGGACCGCAGCACGTGCAGTTCCGCCGGCAGCCCCTCAACCGTCTCGCCCGCCGCTTCCAGGTAGCCGTCGCCGGTCAGCAGCAACTGGCCGAACAGCGCCTCGAACAGCGCCGCACGGCCCTGCCCCGGGGTCGGCCGCTCCAGCAACCCGGCCAGCGGATGCACCTCGTAGCGCCGCGCGGCATCCTGCACCGTAACCGGAACCGCTGCGGCGGCCTCGGCGATCATCTTGACGCAGCGAAAACCGACCGGGTTGCCGACGAACCCGGTCCGCGTCAGCGACGCCGTGTCCCTGGGCGACCAGGCCGCCCGCCCCGCGCCGTGGACCGCGACGACAGCCGCCGCGGCCGAGGCCTTGGTTTCGGCCACAGCTGGCCGGGCCGTACGTAACAGCTTGAATACCATGCGTTCCCGCCTCCGAATTGTTCGTGAATGCCCCAAGGGGCAAGGACGCCGCCCGCAAGGCGCGGCATAAGGTCTAGAGCGCGCGGATCCGCGCCTGACCGCCG
>JBFHFG010000564.1:0-2643 GCA_041583815.1 Halovulum sp. | reverse complement strand
GGCTTTCGGCCACGCGGGCGAATTCGGCCTCCCAATCGCTGTCGCAGACCACCCAGTTGACATGGGACTTGTCGGGCCGCGTCTGCCAGCGCAGCGCCTTCGAGGTGGTGAAGTTGACGAAGGCGGTCGATCCGGTCGGGTTGTAGGCGTCAAGAATCGCCTTGATCTGGTGTTCGCCCTGCAGGGTCTCGGTGATCGCCGCCTTGATCCGCTCGGCCGCCATGTCGGCGATTTCCTTGTAGACAAGCTGCGCCGGATAGGTGCCGCCGGAGCATTTCAGCGAGCCCCCCTCGATCCACTGGCGGGTGATGCGCTTGAGCTGGCCGAAGAGGTGCAGCTTCGGCTCCTCGCCGGGGTCGCGGTACTTGGTATAGAGCAGGTGCCGCGCCAGGTGGAACAGGATGGTGGACGAGCGCATGTCCTTCAGATGCTCCAGCGTCAGATCCACGCCTTCGCCGATGATGCCCTGGTTGGTGGTGGTGGAAGGGCCGAGCAGCTGCGGCGTCAGCTCCAGCACGTGATCGGGACCGAAACGCGCCTCCAGCCGCGCATCCGGCAGTTCCACCCGGTAGCCTTCGACACGCGGGAAGGTGATTTCCAGCGCATCGCGATCGGGCTTGACCGCATGGACCCGGACTGTTTCACGCGGGGCAGCCGGGGGGGAGATCACCGGCTTTGCCGTGAAGTCGAAGGGAATGCCCAGGACATCGGCGTATTCGACGTTGAACAGCCCCTCGTCGTTCAGGTCATAGGACTGGCGCCGCAGCGCCCGGCCGATCACCTGTTCGCACAACAGCTGGGTGCCGAAGGCGCGCACGCCCAGCACATGGGTGACGGTGTTGGCGTCCCACCCTTCGGTCAGCATCGACACCGAGACCACGCAGCGGATCTGTTCCCCCAGCCGGCCCTTCTTGCCGACGGTGTTCATCACCTCACGCAGCAGCGTGGATTCGTCGATCTTGTCGCCCGCGGTGATGTCGCCCGTCCGTTCGACCATCTCGCGCTTGAACTGGTCTATTTCCGTCGCCGCCATCTCGCGGAAGTCCTTGTCCAGCGCCTCGCCGGATTCGAGTTGGGCGGAGTCGATCAGGATCGTGTTGGGCCGCGGCATCCGGTTGCCGAAATCGTCGTAATTTCGGAACAGCGCGAGCCGGCCGTTTTCAAGGGTCGTCGCCGTGCCGTCTTCGCTGACCCGGTCAAAGCCCGAGATGTACTTGTAGATCAGTTCCGACGTCGCGGTGTTGTTGCAGACGACGATGAACACCGGCGGGACGCCGATGCCCTTGTCCTGCCAGAGCTGGAAGGTCTTCTCGTAATGGCCATAAAGCGCCTCGAGGGCGGTCAGCAATTCCACCGGCAGGCTGAACGGATCGAGGGCCTTGCCGGCGGCGCGCCCCTTCTTGGGCAGCTTCTTGCCGATGTGGTCCCACAGGTTCCGGAACTTCGGCGTATCGCCGCCCGGGACGTTGTCGGCAATCGGGACGCGCGGCAATTTCACGATGCCGCATTCGATGGCGTCCATCAGTGAAAAGTCGGACATCGTCCACGGAAACAGCGTGCCCTCGATATAGCCTGAGCCACGCAGGAAGAACGGTGTGGCCGACAGGTCGTAGACGAGGCTGATGCCAAGCTTGCGCTTGACCGCTTCCAGACCGGATATCCACATCCGGGCGGCTTCGTTGTTTTCCTTGGCTTCGCTTTTCTCGTCGCCTTTCAGGTCTTCCTCGGTTTCGCCAACCGCGTCCTTGACCCGCTCGCGATAGCAATGGTGCGCTTCGTCGTTCAGAACGACGATGTTCTTCTGGCCCATCAGATCGCCCATGACCCGCTGGATCATCTCGCCTTCGGATTCCAGCGTCTGGACCTTTTCGCCGCGCCACCCTTCGAGGGCCTGCCGAGTGCCTTTGGCGATCACCAGTTTTTCGCGCAGCTTGAAGGCGTGGTAATTGGTGATGACGATCTTGGCGCTCTGTATATCGCGCAGCATGTCAGGCGGCGTGATTTCGCGGCTGCGATAGTAGCTTTCGGGGTCATTCGGCATCAGAACACGCAGCCGGTCGCGAATTGTGATGCCGGGGGACACGATCAGGAAACGGCTGGAAAACGCTTTGCTGTTCGGATGGCGCACGGCATTGACGGTTTGCCAGGCGATCAGCATCGCCATGACGGTGGTCTTGCCCGCACCCGTCGCCAGCTTCAGCGCAAGGCGCATCAGTTCGGGATTGGCCTGTTCATTCGCCCCCTTGATATGCGCCCAGAACTTGGCGACGCGCGGCCCCATCTTCGGCGCGACCTCGGTGAGCCAGATAGCCGTTTCAACGGCTTCGATCTGGCAGAAGAAGGGGCGAATACCCTCGAACTGGTGGTGCCGCCAATGCTGCAGCAGCCGCGCGGTTTCCGGTGTCACCAGCCATTGGTCGGGGTTGGGAAGGTTGCGCCAGGTTTCGACATGCCCCCTGACCTCATTGATGATCGGGGTGGGATTGTATTCCTGATCCGTGGACGAAAGATCGTCGTCCGCGCCGAGCAAAAGGGCGCCCTGCGTCCTGTTCCGGCGCTGCTTCCTGGCCTTGGGGACGGGCGTGATCAGGTCAGAGCGACGCCTGGTCTCGACAATGCGGTTCGTCGGTTGGCCATCCTTGT
>JBFHFG010000563.1:0-2665 GCA_041583815.1 Halovulum sp. | reverse complement strand
TCCAGTGCCATGTCGATGGCATGATCGGCCTGGCTGAACCGGGGGCCGCGAACCGGGCCTGCCGGAACACCGGCTTCGGCAAACCAGCGCGCCCAGTCCGGCCGGTCCACCAGGAAATCCAGACTGTCCTCCTGGATCAGCGTTTCGTTCAGCAAATCCTCGGGGCCGGACAGTCGGGCGGCTATTTCGGGCCGCATCATCGGGCTGACCCAGCCGCGATACAGTTCTTGCGACCACAAATCCGGGTCTGCACCGGTGCTGAAACGGATCGCCAAGTCAACCGCGTCGCGGTCGAAGTCGAGCATCCTGAGCGTTGCGCTGAAGCGCAGTTCGATGTCCGGATGGGCCGTGGCGAAGCCGAACATGCGCGGAGCCAACCACTTCGCGGTGAACGCCGGACCGGCGGTGACATTCAGCACCGCACGCCCCGACTGCCGCGCAGCGCGCCATCCGCGCCGCAATGCGTCGAACCCTTCGGTCGCATGCGGCAGTAGGGCGCGGCCGGCGTCGGTCAATTCAACCGCCCGGTTCAAGCGCCGGAATAGCGGGGCACCCAGATGTGCCTCCAGGTTCTTGATCTGGAAGCTTAGTGCGGCGGGGGTCACTGAAAGTTCCTCCGCCGCTTGGGCAAAGCTCAGGTGGCGGGCGGCGACCTCGAAGGCGCGCAGAGCGGTAAGAGGTGGTAGGCGATCCATGTCGATCAAGTATAACTTGAGTGACGTCAGAGAAAGTCTCGTTTGTCACGTCACACGGGCCCAATGATACTGGGGGAAAGCGTTCTCTGATCGCATATCCAGTCAAGGAAATTTGAACATGACACCGCACAGCTATGCTGCCCTGGTTGTTGCACAGCAGCGCGGTCGCGACGAACGTGCCCGCGCGATGTCAGCAAGCTTGGTCTGGCTGGCCCGCAGGCTTCGCGCGATGCTGACACCTCGTCGGCGGCCGCGAAGTTACGGCGCATGAAAAAAGGGGCTGGCGTTGTCGCCAGCCCCGAAATCGGTCGCAAGACATGGTCAGACGAAGTACTGCCCGCCGTTGGCCGAGATCGTCGATCCGGTCATGAAACCGGCATCGTCCGCAGCAAGGAACAGGACCGCGCGTGCAATTTCTTCCGGCTCGCCCAGGCGGCCTACCGGGATCTGCGGGATGATGCGTTCGTTCAGCACCTTTTCGTCGATGGCGCGGACCATCTCGGTCCCGATGTAGCCGGGGCAGATGGCATTGACGGTGATCCCGGCACGTGCGCCTTCCTGGGCCAGCGATTTGGTGAAGCCCAGGTCGCCCGCCTTGGCAGAGGAATAGTTGGCCTGGCCCATCTGGCCCTTCTGGCCGTTGATTGAGCTGATGTTGATGATTCGGCCGAACTTGCGTTCGCGCATGCCGGGCCAGACGGGGTGGGTCATGTTGAAAAGCCCGGTCAGGTTGGTGTCGATCACCTCGCGCCACTGCTGAGGGGTCATCTTGTGAAACATGGCATCGCGGGTGATGCCGGCGTTGTTGACCAGCACCTCGACCGGGCCGAGGTCCGCCTCTACCTGCGCAATGCCGGCCACACAGGCATCGTAGTCGGCGACCGACCATTTATAGGTCTTGATCCCGGTCTCGTCGGTGAACTTCTTCGCGGCTTCGTCATTGCCGGCATAGTTTGCGGCGACGGTGTAGCCCGCATTTTTCAGGGCGACCGAGATCGCCGCGCCAATTCCGCGCGAGCCTCCGGTGACCAGTGCAACGCGTCCCATTTTTTATCTCCCCATCCTGTTGTTGGAAGTGTTTGATCTTGTTCAGTTCGGTCGGGTCAGGATGCCGCGGTCGCGACCCAGCGCGCGGCAGTAGTCGATCCAGTCCTTGTTCTCGGACAGTTTCATCGGGTTGGAAAAGCGGCCGTCCCACTTTTGCTCCATCTCGGAAAAGATGGCGGACAGGTGGGGTTCCGAACCGCCCTGACGTTCGGCATCGGCCTCGTGCCGCGCGGCTTCGGCGAAGCGGACAGCCATGTCCGCGGCGTGGCGGACATCCGTTTCTTCTCGACCGCGCCGCTCGGCCATGCTGATCGAGATCGGCTGCCGAAGCTGCCCGGCAACCGCTGTGGTGGCTGTCAGCACGCAAGCCGTCAAAAGGCTCGCGTGCTGAAAGGTCGGGATCAGTCGCGCTCGACGCACAGTGCAACACCCATGCCGCCGCCGATGCACAACGTGGCGATGCCCTTTTTCGCATCGCGGCGCTTCATCTCGAACAGCAGGGTGTTCAGGACCCGGCAGCCCGAGGCGCCGATCGGGTGACCGATGGCGATGGCGCCGCCGTTGACGTTCACCTTTTCTGGGTCCCAGCCCATGTCCTTGTTCACCGCGCAGGCCTGGGCGGCGAAGGCCTCGTTGGCTTCGATCAGATCCAGGTCCTCGACCTTCCAGCCGGCCTTGGCCAGAGCCTTGCGGCTGGCATGGATCGGGCCGACGCCCATGATCGACGGGTCGAGGCCGGCGGTGGCGTAGCTGGCAATACGGGCCAGCGGCTCGATCCCGCGTTTCTCGGCTTCGGCGGCGGTCATCAGCAAGGTGGCGGCGGCACCGTCGTTCAGGCCACTGGCGTTGCCGGCGGTGACGCTACCGTCCTTGGCGAAGGCCGGGCGCAGCTTCTGCATAGACTCGAGGCTGGCGCCGTGGCG
>JBFHFG010000562.1:0-2686 GCA_041583815.1 Halovulum sp. | reverse complement strand
GATCCGCTGCTTGACTGGGCGGTGCGCGAATCCGGCTGCGGGCTGGCGACGCTGTTCGAGGGCAGCGGCGGCGGGCTTGACCGTTTCGCGGGTGGCGATGCCGCGCTGACCGGCCTGCATATCCCCGAGGACGACGGCTGGAACACCGCCACCGTGGCCGCGCGCGGGCTCTCGGGTTGCGTGTTGCTGGGCTTTGCCCGCCGCAGCCAGGGCTTGATCGTGGCACCAGGGCTGGAGGGGCAGGTGACGGGGATGGCGGATCTCGCGGGCCGCCGGGTGCTCCTGCGCCAGCCCGGGGCCGGGGCGCGGGCGCTTTTCGACCGGCTGGCGGCCGAGGCCGGGCTGAAGGGGGTCGATTACCTGCCGACCCCGGCGCGGACCGAGACCGACGCCGCGCAAGCAGTGGCGTCAGGCGAGGCGGACGCGGCGTTGGGACTGGCGGCGGCGGCGCAGCCTTACAGGCTGGGCTTCGTCCCGCTGGTCGAAGAACAGTTCGACCTGCTGATCGACCGCCGAGCCTATTTCACGCAACCGGTTCAGGCGCTTCTGAATTTTGCGCGGACCGAGGCATTTGCCGCCAAGGCCCGCGCGATGGTCGGATACGACCTGGCCCCGATGGGCCAGGTCCGGTGGCTGTCGCCCTAGGCGGTCAGCCGGTCGTCGCGTCGCTCTGCTTCGCGGCGTTGGGAAAGAACAGCTGCTGCCCGTCGATCTTGTAATCGGCGATGGCGGCCTGCCCCTCGGGCGAGATCACCCAGTCGACGAACGCCTGCCCGGCCTCGGCCTTCACGTTCTCATGCTTTTCGGGGTTCACCAGGATGATGCCGTACTGGTTGAACATCTTCGGATCGCCCTCGACCGCCACGGCGTACTCGCCCTTGTTGCCGAAGCTGATCCAGGTGGCGCGGTCGGTCATGATGTAGGCGCCCATGCCGGTGCCCGCGTTCAGCGTCGCCCCCATGCCCGAGCCGGTCTCGCGATACCAGCCGCCCGATGCGGCGTCGACGTCGATGCCGGCCTGCTCCCACAGGCGCAGCTCGGCCTTGTTGGTGCCGCTGTCATCCCCGCGCGAAGCGAACGGCGCCTCGGCCTCGGCGATCTTGGTCAGCGCGGCGACCACGTCCGACATGCCCGCGACACCTGCCGGATCGGCGGGCGGGCCGACGATGACGAAGTCGTTGTACATCACGTCGAACCGCTCGACCCCGTGGCCGGCCTCGACGAACGCTTCTTCCGAGGGCTTGGCGTGCACGAACAGTACGTCGCCGTCACCGTTCTCGGCGTTCTTGATCGCCTGGCCGGTGCCGACCGCGACCACGCGCACCTCGATCCCGGTCTTTTCGGTGAACATCGGCAGGATGTGGTCGAACAGGCCCGAGTTCTGCGTGGACGTGGTGGACTGGACGACGATGAACGTGTCCTGTGCCGCGACCGGCGCGGCCAGCGCCGCGCAGGACAGGGCGGCCACGGCAAGGAATGTGCGTCTCAGCATGAAGGTTCTCCCCAGGTTTGAAATCAGGTGACCCGGTCACGGGCCAAGGTGCAGGCGACCCTCCAGCCAGGCGCGGGCGGCCTCGGACCGGGGGCGGTTCAGGACCTGCGCCGCCGCGCCGCGTTCGGCGACGCGACCGGCGTGCAGGAAGACGATGTCGTCGGCCAGGCGGCGGGCCTGACCGGCATCGTGGGTGACAAGCAGGACCGTCACGCCCGAGGCGTGCGCCGCATTGACCGCCTCTTCGATCAGCGCGGTCGAGGCGGGGTCCAGGCTGGCCGTGGGTTCATCCAGCAGCAGCAATTCCGGGCGACAGGCCAGGGCCCGGGCGATGGCCAGGCGTTGCTGCTCTCCGCCGGACAGGACGCGGGCAGGGCGGTGCGCCAGCGCGGTCAGCCGCGCCTGTTCCAGCGCCGCTTCGGCGCGGGTTCGGCGGTCGCGCCGGGGCACACCCTGCACCGCCAGCGCGAAACGCAGGTTCGCCAGGACCGAGCGGCGCAGCATCACCGGCGACTGGAACACCAGCGCCTGCGCGTCGCGACCGGCGCGGTCCAGCGGGCGGCCGCGCCACAGCACCTGTCCTTCGCTGGGCCGGATCAGCCCGTGCATCATCCGCAGCAACAGGCTTTTGCCGCTGCCGTTCGCCCCCATGATCACCGTGCGGCGGCCCGTGGCGAAGGCGCAGTCGATGCCGTCGACAAGGGGCTGCCCGCCCAGATGCAGGCGCAACCCGCGCGCTTCGGCCAGGGGCGGCTGCGGGAAGGCGGTGACCACCGGCGCGGCGCCGGTATCGTCGGGGGCGATGCTACGCATAGGCCGCCCTCACCGCCGAGGCGCGCAGCGCCATCACCAGCGCGTTGACCCCCAGTGCCAGCACCAGCAGCACCGTGCCCAGCGCCAGCGCCAGTTCCAGGTTGCCCTTGGAGGTTTCCAGCGCGATGGTCGTCGTCATCACGCGGGTTACGTGATTGATGTTGCCGCCGACGATGATCACCGCGCCCACCTCGGCCACCGCGCGGCCAAAGCCGGCCAGCACCACCGTCAGCAGCGAATAGCGCGCGTCCCACAGCAGGGCGCCGACCCGATCGACAGCGCCCACGCCCAGCGAGGCGAACTGTTCCGCATATTCACTGTGCAGGTCCTCGACCACCTGGCGGGTCAGGGCGGCGATGATCGGGGTGACCAGCACCGTCT
>JBFHFG010000561.1:0-2689 GCA_041583815.1 Halovulum sp. | reverse complement strand
TCGTGCGAGATCGGCGCCAAGTTCTTCGGCGGGATCGAACTGACGACCAATGTCGTCGACGACACCACGATCGAGATCAAGGCCGACCCGGCGCAGCCCATCCTGCCGCTTCTGATGTCCACCGTCACCGTGGTGCCGTCTGAAACCGCGATGGATTCCTTCGTCGAAACGCCGGTCGGCACCGGCCCCTACACGTTCGACGAATACGCCCGCGGCCAGCACATCAAGCTCTCGCAGAACCCCGATTACTGGGGCGAGACTCCGGCGGTCACTGCGGCGACCTACGTGTTCCGGTCCGATTCCGCCGTGCGCGCCGCCATGGTTGCTGCGGGCGAGGCTGACATCGCGCCGAACATCGCGCTTCAGGACGCCAGCGACGCCTCGATGGATTTCTCGTATCCGAACTCGGAAAGCGTCTACATGCGGCCCGACACGACGATGGCGCCGCTGGATGACGTGCGCGTGCGGCAGGCGCTGAACTACGCCGTCGACCGCGAGGCATTCGTGGGCACCATCCTGGCCGACGGCACGTTGCTGTCGACCGCGCTCGTGCCGCCCTCGACCATCGGCTACAACCACGACCTGGCACCGTATCCCTACGATCTGGAAAAAGCCAAGGCCCTGCTGGAGGAAGCCCGCGCCGACGGCGTGCCGGTCGACACCGAGATCACGCTGATCGGGCGGACCAACAACTGGGGCAACGTGCTTGAAACCATGGAAGCACTGCTTGCCATGTGGCAGGACGCGGGCTTCAACATGACGCTGCAGATGGTCGAGGTGGCCGAGTGGCTGGAGCATTACTCCAACCCCTTCCCCGAGGGTCGTGGCCCCGAGATCGTCGCGGCACAGCATGACAACGCCAACGGCGACCCGGTGTTCTCGGTGTTCTTCAAATACGCCTCGGACGGGCTGCAATCGGCGGTGCGCGACCCCGATCTGGACGCGATGATCCTTGATGCCACCACCGCCACGGGGGACGAACGCGCGGCGAAATGGTCCGAGCTGTTCAAGTACATCCACACCGACCAGGTCTATGATGTGCAGTTGTTCCACATGGTCGGCTTCAGCCGGGTGAACCCGCGCCTGGACTTCTCGCCGACGATCCGCACGAACAGCGAACTGCAGCTGTCGCAGGTCTCGTTCAAGTAACCCACACCATCCGGGGGCGGCGCGATCCGCCCTCGGAACGAAAGGGCGCCGCGATGAAGGGCTTTCTGGGCAAACGCGCGATCGCCAGTGCGATCTCTCTGGTCGGGCTGGTGATCCTCGTCTTCTTTCTCAGTCGCCTGACAGGCGATCCCACGGACCTGTACCTACCGCTGGATGCCAGCCAGGAAGCGCGCGAGAACTTTCGCAACATCCACGGCCTGAACGACCCGCTGATGGTCCAGTTCGGCCATTTTCTGGGCGACCTGCTGCGGCTGGACTTCGGCATGTCGATCCGCCGGGCCGAGCCCGCGCTCGACGCCGTTCTGCGCGCCTTTGTCTGGACGCTGCAATTGGCCGCGATCACCATGTTCCTGGTCACGCTGCTGGCCATCGTCATCGGCAGCCTGGCCGCGTTCCGCGTCGGCGGCCTGTTCGACCGTCTGGCCACGTTCTTTTCGCTGATCGGCGCCAGCGCACCGGACTTCTGGATAGCCATCGTCGCCATTGTCCTGTTCTCGGTCCACCTGGGCTGGGTGCCGACCAGCGGCACCGGTACGATCTGGCACTGGATCCTGCCGATCTCGGTCCTGTTCATCCGACCCTTCGGGCTGATCCTTCAGGTCGTGCGCGGTTCGATGATCACGACGCTGTCGTCGCCCTATATAAAGACCGCCCGCGCGAAGGGCGTAAAGAACCGCCCGATCATCTTCGTGCACGCGCTGCGCAACGCGATGCTGCCGGTGATCACCGTGATCGGGGACCAGGCCGCCGGGCTGTTGAACGGTGCGGTCGTCGTCGAGACGATTTTCGGCTTTCCCGGCGTCGGCAAGCTGATGATCGACTCGATCCTGCAACGGGATTTCGCCGTGATCCTGGCCGCCATCATGGTCACAGCCGCCGCGATCTTCGTCATGAACCTGCTGATCGACATTCTCTATGCCCTTCTCGATCCGCGCATCCGGTATTGAGCCCATGACCAAGACCGACGCCCCGATGATCGCCGACGCGCCCCACCCCGCGCGCCAGATACTTTCCATGCTCTGGCGCGACAAGTTCGCCTTCGTCGCCGCCTGCTTCCTGCTGTTGATGGTGTTCTGCGCCCTTTTCGGCCCCAGCCTGTTCGAGGATGTGGCGACCAAGCAGAACCTGCGCGGGCGCAATGCCCCGCCGTTCGACTTCTCGAAGCCCTGGCTGTTCTGGCTGGGCGGCGACGCACTGGGCCGGCCATTGCTGGCGCGGATCATCGTCGCGGCGCAGAACACGCTGCTGGTCGCCGCCGGGGCGGTGGTCTGCTCGCTTGCGATCGGAACCGCGCTGGGGCTGATCGCGGGATATACCTCGAAACTGGCCAGCCAGGTGATCATGCGGCTGGCCGACGTGATCATGTCCTTCCCGTCGCTTCTGCTGGCAGTGATCGTGCTTTACATGCTGTCGCCCTCGGTCGGGAACCTGGTCATCGTGCTGGCGATCACCCGGATCCCGGTCTACCTGCGCACCTCGCGCGCCGAGGTGCTGGAGGTACGCGAACGAATGTTCGTGC
>JBFHFG010000560.1:0-2689 GCA_041583815.1 Halovulum sp. | reverse complement strand
GCGGGGCTATCGTCAACATCGCGTCCAACCACGCACGGGCCAGCGACCAGGGCTATGAGGCCTACGCCGGAACCAAGGGCGCGATCACTGCGATGACCCGCGCCATGGCGTGGAGCCTTGGGCCGATGGGCATCCGCGTCAACGCGCTCGCCCCCGGCCTGACCATGACCGAGCATGTATCGAAAGCCGCCGAAGACCCCGCCCGCGCAGTGGAGTTTCGGAACTGGCACGCCACCGGAAGGGTGAACTCCGTCGACGAGGTGGGCCGCCTGGCCGCCTTCCTTCTGTCCGACGCGGCGATTGCCATGACGGGCGCAGAAATCATCGCCGACCAGGGCATGTCCGCCCGACTGGGCGCGATCTGACCAAGGACTTTGAAATGACCAGCACCATGCCTCGCCATCCCATCAGCGCCGTCCGCCCATTCGCCGTCTGGATCGGTCGCCGTAACCAGTTGATCGTGAAGATCGAGACCGAGACCGGGCTGTATGGGTGGGGTGAAAGTGGTCTGTCCGGGCGCGAAAAAGCGGTCATCGGCGCATTGGAGCATTTCGCGCCGCTGCTTCAGGGCCACGACGCGATGGAGATCGGCGGCATCTGGCAGATGCTCTATCGCAGCCAGTACTTCGAGGGTGGTCGGGTGCTTCAGGCGGCGATTTCAGCCATCGACATCGCGCTGCACGACATCAAGGGCAAGGCGCTTGGCGTGCCGGTCTACGAGCTGCTGGGCGGGAAGCAGCGGACCCATGTACCGACCTTCGCCAGCACCCGCGCGACCGAGTTCGACAAGGCGATGGACCAGGCCCGCGTTCTGCACGCACGCGGCTGGTCCTGCATCCGCCTATTCCCGGATCTGGGCGACGAGCAGCATTTTGAACCGCGTGCCGAGATCGCCAGAACCGCAAAGCTGTGCCGTGACGTGCGCGCAGAGCTGGGCGAAGAGGTCGTGCTGGGCATCGACTGGCACCATCGCCTTTCCGTCGCCGAGGCCGCCAGCTTTTGCCAGAAACTGCCCGAGGGCACGCTGGATTTCATCGAGGAACCGATCCGCGACGAGACCCCCGCCGCCTATGAAGCCTTGCGCAAGCTGACCACGATTCCCTTCGCCATCGGCGAGGAATTCGCCAGCAAGTGGCAATTCCTGCCCTTCATCGAGCGTGACATCCACCAGTTCAACCGCATCGATCTGTGCAATGTCGGCGGGTTGACGGAATCCATGAAGGTCGCCGCGATGAGCGAGGCGCACTACGTCGACATGATGCCCCATAACCCGCTTGGCCCGATCTGCACCGCGGCCAGCGTCCATTTCGCCGCCGCCGTGCCGAACTTCGCGTGGCTGGAGGTCCAGGCGCTGAAAGGCTCGCTTTATGGCGAGGCAGAGCTCGAAGCCGACCCGTTCACCATGCAGCCGGTGCTGAACGGAACGGTCTACGACCTGCCCGACGTACCGGGCCTGGGGATCGAGGTGGACGAGGACATGCTGGCCGGCCACGAGTTCCGTTTCTGGCAGGCACCGCTGCTGCGCCGCGACGATGGCTCGTTGACGAACTGGTAGCGCGTCAATCGGCGGACAGAACGATCCTCACCTGCCAGTTACGGCTTTCGCCTGGCGCGACCGGTACGCGCTCGGCTTTCGACGGGCATTCAGCAGGCGCGGTTGCGGGCTCGATCGCCACCTGGTGGCGGTCCTTGTCCGCCGGGTGGTCGCCGCAGCAGATATACAGTCCCGCATAGGGCATCTCGGCCCCGTCCCAGCAGAACCGTATGGCTCCGGCCTTGCCATCCAGACCGGCGGAAACCATGCCTTGCGCGCGGGCATAGGTCTTCTGCGCGAATCCCGCTTCTTTTCCCGGCAGCACTCCGTCCGCCACGCGCGGGTCCAGCGGCGTTTCGGGCGGGGCCAAACCGTCTAGGACCAGTCGATCGCCAGCTCTGAGTGCAAGCAGGCAGTGCTGGCTCCACAACCACGGGTCCGGCGTGGCGTCTTCGACGGTCCGGGTCAGGCGGTAGTCGGCAGTGACGGTGGCGCCCTGCACGGCGAGGCGCCGCTCGAACAACCATCCACCGTGGGTGTGGCTGGACCGGATGGTATTATCCTCGACGCGGCAATCCACCGGCAGACCCCAGAGCGTGCCGTGATCGCGCGGCGCACCGCCGTCTGGATCGACCGCGATGGTTGGAAAACACTCGTCCCAGCCCGCGCCGTGGTCGGTGTACCGCGGCCCCTTCAACTGTGTTTCGCCCGGCGGCAACCAGTTGCGACCGGTACGGCGGTCAGTCAGTTCTGTCACGCGAGCGCCGAAACCGGGCACGACGACCAGGCGCAGCAGCGGAGTTTCGAGGGTAAGGGTTTCGGTCATGGGCGGGTCTCTTCTGTGGCCGGTCCCAGATGCGCCGTGCTCCGTACGAAAGCAAGCCCGGACAGGCCCGGCTTGACACCGGCGCGCGGTTCGGGCGGGTACGCAGGGCGCAAACTGCATCGCACGAGGACCAGATGACACCCCTGCCCCGGACCGAGCTGATCCACCGCCAGACCGTCGCCGCCGATATCGCACGCGAGGCCGGGGAGATCGCGCTTGAGGCGTTTCGCAATCGTGACCGTCTGCAGGTACAGACAAAGGGACTGCACGACTGGGTGACCAACGTCGACCTGGAAGCCGAAGCGCGGATCCGTGCCCGGCTGGCCGAT
>JBFHFG010000559.1:0-2699 GCA_041583815.1 Halovulum sp. | reverse complement strand
GTCGATCTTATGCTACTTTCAAGGGCAGTAAGGACCTCTTGCGCCTTGTCGTAGAAAACCTTCCCAGCGGGTGTCAGCCGGACGGTTCGTGTCGTGCGGTCGAACAGGCGCACGCCCATTCGTTCTTCGAGTTGCCTGATTTGTTGGCTGAGCGGGGCTTGCGAAACGCCCAGCATTTCGGCCGCACGGCCGAAGTGGAGTTCTTCGGCGACCCGCAGGAAGTACCGTAGATGGCGGATTTCAATGTTCTCGATCGGGAACACGTGCACTCCAATTCATAGACAAAACAGAATAATATGACGGATAAAGATATTGGACAAGCTAGTTTCCTCCGTGCTCGGATACCGAAAAATCAACAGGGTGAACCGTGGACCAAAAAAAACCGCTCGACCTTGCGCTCCCTCTGCGCATTCTGGCCGGAGCAACCTTGGCGGTTGTTGTCGGAATAACGCTTCTGCAGATCGTGCTTCGGTATTTCGCCAATGCGCCGCTGGTCTGGAGCGAGGAACTCGCGAAACTGCTGATCGTATGGATCGCGTTCGTCGGTGCTGCTGCCGTTTGCTGGGACGGTAGGCACCTCAACGTCGATGTCTTTTACCTGAAGCTGCCGCCAGTGATCAAAAACGCGGTTCGTTGGCTTAACGCCGCGATCTCGATCGGTTTCTTGGCGATCCTCGGCTCGACCAGCGTCAAGCTGGTGCGCATCGAGAACATGCAGGACTTGTCGGCGCTGCCCCTGCCCGCCGGCGTCGTAAGGCTGGCCGCCACCGTCGGTGCGGCATTGATGATCGCCGCCATCCTTGGCCGGATATTCTACGTGCGTCCCAAGCACCGCCAAATTGATCCCGGCTACGGCCACGAAGACCCGATGTAAGGCGCCAGAATGCTCACACTCTCAATTATCGGGCTTCTGCTCGTCCTGCTGTTCCTCGGCCTGCCGCTGTTCTTTGCGATCGGTACGGCGTCGATGGTCTACTATTACGTTGCCGACATTAACCTGGCGCTGATGACGCAGCGCATGACGGCGTCGATCAACTCGTTCCTGATCCTGGCGATCCCGTTCTTCTTCCTGGCGGGCGAGCTGATGAACGCCTGCAAGCTGACCGACCGGATCATCGCGATGGCGAAGGCGCTTGTGGGGCACATCCACGGCGGCCTTGCGCAAGTCAACATCTTTGCCAGCCTGATCTTCTCGGGGATGTCCGGGTCGCCCACGGCGGACACGACCGCACTCGGGTCCGTGCTGATCCCGGCCATGAAGAAAGAGGGCTATCCCGCGCCGTTCTCGGCTGCGGTCACTGTGGCGTCCTCGATGGTCGGGCCGATGATCCCGCCATCGGTCGCACTGGTGATCTACGGCACGCTGGCGAATGTCTCGATCGGGCGCCTGTTGCTGGCGGGGATCCTGCCGGGCTTTGTCATCATCGCGACGCAGATGGCATTCACCTACTTCTACGCCCGCGCCAAGGGCTTCCCGCGTTACGAACGGGCGACGCTGCCCGAGGTGGCCACCGCGATCAAGGGGGGCGGTCCGGCGATCCTGTTCCCGGTGATCATCGTCGCGGGCATCCTGTTCGGGGTCTTCTCGCCGACCGAAGCGGCCGCGGTCGCGGTGCTTTACGGCCTGCTGCTGACGCTGGTCTACCGCAACGTCCGCCCGGTCGAGATCTGGTACGCCTTCCGCAATACCGCGCTGGGTACGGCCCGGATCCTGTCGATCATTGCGGTGGCCTCGGCGTTTTCGTGGATCATGGTGCGCGAGCAGGTTCCGCTGACCATCGCCAACGCGATTGCGACAGTGTCCGAGGACCCGGTCATCGCGCTTTTCGTGATCGTCGGCATGCTGCTGGTGGTGGGCCTGCTGATGGTGGCGTCCTCGGCAGAGATCGTGCTGACGCCGATCCTCGTGCCGGTCGTCCTGCAGTT
Organism: Halovulum sp.; assembly: GCA_041583815.1. Taxonomy (GTDB): domain Bacteria; phylum Pseudomonadota; class Alphaproteobacteria; order Rhodobacterales; family Rhodobacteraceae; genus Halovulum. The sequence goes on along the minus strand of JBFHFG010000559.1, from coordinate 773 downwards.
CGGCATCGATCCGGTCCACTTCGGCGTGCTGATGGTGTTCAGCCTGATCATCGGGGGGGCGACCCCGCCGGTCGGCGTGCTGATGTTCATCGCGCAGGACATAGCCAAGATCAGTCACGGGCAGATGGTCAAGGCGATGTTGCCCTTCTACGTGCCACTGTTCCTGGCGCTGACCCTCCTGGTCCTGTTCCCCGGCATCAGCCTTCTGCTGCCGAACCTCGTATTCGGCAATTGACCCAGGTCTCGAAAGGAAACCCAGACCTCATGACTGCACGTAAGAAGCACCTTCTGGAGGAAATGACCTATCCGGAATTCCGTGAGCGGCTTTCCGAGGACCCGGTTATCCTGATCCCGCTGGGGTCCCAGGAAATACAGGGGCCCATGGTGCCGATGGGAGACTTCATGCTGACCCGTGAAGTCGCCGCGGAAGTGGCCGAGGCATCCGGTGCCATCGCTGCCCCCACGCTGCCTTTCGGGTTCGCAGAGTATTTTCGTTCCGTGCCTGGCGGGATTGCATTGTCGGCGGATGCGTTCCGCGCGACCCTGCGCGACATTCTCGACAACTTCATGGATCACGGGCTTAAGCGGCTGGTGATCCTGAACGGCCATAGCGGAAACTACCCGCTGATCGATCAGGTCATTCGCGCGGTCCGCAAGGAGGAGGGCCTGCTGGTGCCCTGCGTCAACCTGTGGCGGTCGGTGCCGGATGCGCTGTGGACGGAAATGCACGGCGAATTCGGAAAGCGGGCGTTTGCGCATGGTGGTGATCCGGT
>JBFHFG010000558.1:0-2712 GCA_041583815.1 Halovulum sp. | reverse complement strand
TGCGCTGTTCAGGATCATCGACCGTGGTGGGCGCCTTGGACATCCGGCTTGATCAGGGGGTGGTGGAGCGGCACGGCTTCCGGTTGGCGGCCGACCTGCACGTGCCAACGGGCGCGGCAGTCGCGGTGATCGGGCCGTCGGGGTCAGGCAAGACGACGCTGCTGGATCTTGTGGCCGGGTTCGTCGCACCCGCCTCGGGCACGGTGCAGCTTGTGGGGCGCGACGTGACCGGCGACGGCCCGGCGGCGCGGCCGGTCAGCATGGTGTTCCAGGACAACAACCTGTTCCCACACCTGACTATCGCGCAGAACGTGGCGCTTGGGGTGAAGCCCGTCGCCCGCCCTGACCGCGCGGCGCTGGCCGCAGCGGAGGATGCGATGCGCCAGGTCGGGCTGGAGGGGCTTGGCGCACGCCGCCCCAGCGCGCTGTCCGGCGGCCAGCAAAGCCGCGCCGCGCTGGCACGCGTGCTGCTGCGCGACAGGCCCGTGCTGCTGCTGGACGAACCCTTCGCCGCGCTCGGACCCGCCCTGCGGGCAGAAATGCTGGGGCTGGTGGCAACGCTGCGCGCGGAACATGGCATGACGCTGCTGATGGTCACCCATGCACCGCAGGATGCCCGGTTGATCGCGGACAGCGTGATCTTCGTGGACGGAGGCAAGGCGCAGGCGCCGCGTCCGGTGGCAGAGGTGCTGGACAATCCCTCGGCAGAGGTCGCGGCCTACCTGGGCGAGGCGGGGCTGGGCTGACGCCGGCCACGGGCGATGATGAAGATGCCCGACGCCACGATCAGGGCCGAGCCGAACAGCATCGGCGGCGTGACGGTTTCACCGAACAGCAAGACGCCAAGGCCGATTCCGAACAGCAGGCGGGTGTAGCGGAATGGCGTGACGGCGGCGACCTCGCCGGTGCGCATCGCCTTCATCAGGCACGAGTAGGCGACGACGCCCGCCAGTATCGCCCCACCGATCCGTGCCGATGTGGCGAGGTCTGGCCACAGGAACGGCGCCTGCTCCCACTGCGCGAAGAGCAGCCCTGCCACCATCAGCGCAAGGAAGCCGTAAAAGCCCAGGATGGCAGTACCCAGCGACGCCGGGGCCATCCGGCTGGCAAGGTCGCGGCCTGCAAAGCCCAGCATCCCGGCGACCGCCAGCAGCGACAGCGGCGTGAAACTTGCCGCGCCGGGTTGCAGGATGACCAGCACGCCCGCAAGGCCGATGAAAATCGCGGCCCAGCGTCTCCACCCGACACTCTCGCCCAGGAACAGCGCCGCGCCCGCGACGACGACCAGCGGGGTCGCCTGAAGGATCACCGTGGCCGAGGACAGCGGCGTCAGCGCCAGCGCGAGAGTGTAGAACAGGCGGCCGCAGACCTCGAACACCGCGCGGATGCGCATCGGGGGCGACAGAACCTCGTGCGGGGTCAGGCGCTGGCCGGAGAAGAGCGCCAGAAGTGCGAACAGCATCGCGCCGCCAAGGCCGAAAAGCACCAAAACCTCGCTGACGGGCAGCGCTTTTGCAGCGCCCTTGACGAAAGCGTCCTCAACCGCGAACCCGGCCATCGAGGCGACCATCCAGCCGCTGCCGATCAGGTTCAGCCGGCGCAAAGGTGCGGCATCGGATATCACAGCCGTCGGGCCCGGAAAGCGCGGGGCATCCCCGCATGGAAAAGGGCCGTCCCGGCGGGACGGCCCCTGGATCGATCTGGCGGTCCGATCACTCGGCCGGGGTGTCGCCCTTGCGGCGATGCTTGACCGGCGCCCAGATCTTCTTGTTGGTCAGGTACAGCAGCACCGTCAGGATCGCCAGGAACAGCACGGCGGTGACGCCAGCCGACTTGCGCGCCTCGAGCTTGGGCTCGGCGGCCCACATCAGGAACGCGGCCACGTCCTTGGCCTCCTGCTCCATCGTGGCTTCGGTGCCGTCCTCGTAGACCACGTCATCCCCTGCCAGGGGCGGCGTCATCGACAGGTACCCGCCCGAGAACGCGTGGTTCTCGTAGAGGATCGTACCCGCCTCTTCCTTTTCCTCGCCGGTATAGCCGGTCAGCAGCGAGACGATATACTCGGGTCCGCCCATGCCGTTGAACAGCTGAGACAGACCGGTGCCGTAAGGACCGTGGAAGCCCGCGCGGCCCTTTGCCATCAGGCTGAGGTCCGGCGCGTTCGACAGGCTCGACTTCGGGAAATAGTCGGTCGGCAGCGCCTCGCGCTCGTCGCCCGGCATCGCCTCAAGCCCGTCGTCGGGAACCATGAACTGCGACGCATAGGCGCGAACCTGCGCGTCGGAATAGCCCAGGTCCTCGAGCGCGCGGAACGGCACGTAGCGCAGGCCGTGGCAGGCCGAGCAGACCTCGGTATAGACCTGAAGGCCACGCTGCAGCTGCATCTCGTCATAGGAGCCGAACGGCCCCTCGAACGAGAAGCTGTAGTCCTCGACATGGCCACCTTCGCCGGCGGCGAACGCCGCGCCGGAGGCCAGACCCAGACCGGCAGTGACGGCCAGGGTTTTCAGGGTGCGATTGAACATCCGTTTCACCATGATCCGTCTCTTATTCGGCCGGGGCGCGGGCGGCGCCGGTTTCATCACCCTCGACGGGGTAGTGCGCGTCGAAATCCGCCTCGATCGTCTCGGGCTGCGGCAGAGGCTTCTCGATATAGCCCAGCAGCGGCAGGATGATCAGGAAGTAGGCGAACCAGTAGGCCGACGCGATCAG
>JBFHFG010000557.1:0-2717 GCA_041583815.1 Halovulum sp. | reverse complement strand
GAGAGCGGGTCAGCAACATCTTCAATATCCGTCCGCTGATCGAGGAAGAACTGGTCGACGTCATCCAGCCCGACACCGGCCGCGCCGGGGGCATCACCCAGATGCGCAAGATGGCCGCGATGGCCGAAGTGCACGGGATCACGCTGGCCCCGCACTCCGGCTCGCTCGGCCCGATCGCCGAGTTCGCGGCGCTGCACGTCATGGCCACGGTGCCGAACGCGCTGATGCTGGAACGGCTCGAGTTCGACTGGCCCGGCCGCTACGAGGTCGTCTCGCCCGTGCTGAAGGTGGCCGACGGGTGCCTGCCCGTTCCCGAGGCGCCCGGGCTGGGCGTGGACTTCATTGTCGATGAGGTCGCCAAGTATCCCTCGGTCCGCAACGTCACCGACATTCCCGCAGACGACGGCTGGGCGTTCGAGCCGGGAACCGCCAGCGAATACCCCTACTTCCAGACACGCCTGCAACGCCCACGCAAGCTGCGCCGAAAAGGAACCAACTCGTGAAGATCGTCGCCCTCCACAGTTTCATGTCCAACGACGGGGACCGCCCCCGCGTGCTGGTCCGCCTGGATACGGATGAAGGTGTCAGCGGCTGGGGCGAATGCTACAACCACGGGCCCGACAGGGCGCTGCCGCCGCTGCTCGACTACCTCTTCCTGCAAATCCAGGGCGAGGACCCAAGGCGGATCGAGCGGCTGATCCTCAAGCTGATGCAACAATCGCGCTTTCCGCCCGGCGCACTTGGCCTTGCCGCGATTTCCGCCATCGACCACGCGCTGTATGACATCTCGGCCAAGGCGCTGGGGGTGCCGGTCTATGCGCTGCTGGGCGGCGCCACCCGTGACCGGGTCGAAGTTTACAATGGCGTCTACACCGCACCCGATCCCGAGATCGCCCGCGACCGGATTGCCGAACTGAACGAGGATTGGGGCTTTCGCGCCTTCAAGCTGTCGCCGTATCGCACCGACCTCCACGCGCTCCGCTGGGGGGAGGTGGTCCGGACCAGCGCCGACTATTTCGCACGCCTGCGCGAGGTCTGCCCGACCGAGTTCGAATTCGCCTTCGACGCGCATGCCAAGATCTGGGAACCTTACCAGGCGATCCAGCTTGGAAACGCGCTTGCCCCGAATGACCCGCTGTTCTTCGAAGAACCCCTGCGCCCCGAGCATATCCCGGCTTGGGCCGAACTGAAATCCGGGCTGCGCTGTCCGCTGGCGACCGGGGAAAGCCTGTACAACCGGTTCGAGTTCCTGTCGCTGCTGACGGCGCGCGGCGCGGATATCGTCCAGCCGGACATCTGCGTGGTCGGCGGGATCACCGAGATGCGCAGGATCGCTGCGCTGGCCGAAGCGCACTACGTGTCCGTCGCCCCGCACAACCCGATGGGGCCGCTGGCGACGGCGGTGAACCTACATTTCTGCGCGGCACAGCCCAACTTCAAGATCCTCGAATACCGGCTGCCGCCCAAGGACTCCTACATAGTCGATCCTTACCTTCCGGTGGACGGCTATCTGCAACTCCGTCCCGACCGCCCGGGCTGGGGGGTCGAGATCGACGAGGACTACCTGTCCGAAGTCCGCTACGTACATTGGGAGCGCAAGCTGCCAGTGCGGCCCGACGGGTCGTACAGCTTTCCCTGATACCGGGGACAGGTGGCGCCGCGAGGCGGGGCGTTCCAGCCTCGCGGCTTCCGTATCGTTGCCGATGTATCGCGGGTGGGGAAGATTGCCCCATAATAATGATTATGTTAAATATGGAGACTCCGGAAACGCTGGACCTAGCGCTCAAAGTCGGCGGCTACTTCCGGCGAGCCTAACCCACTACGCCATGAGGCAACACGGCATATCCACACCCTGACGTCCTGCCCGGCAGCGCCGTCGAAAAATTTCTTCTCACCGATGGAATAACTTTCGGGTCCCGCACGTCACTACGGCAAGCGCCTCGTGGCGTGGCATGCCGCACGACGCGGCCCTACTTTGGGAGGAAGACGATGACACCGGATGAAACCGGCACAACCGACCTGCACGCGGAAACGCCCGAGGCTATGGAACAGGAGTCCGCGACCCGCACTCCGAACACCGGTCGTCGTGGCTTTCTGAAAGGCGCCGGCCTCGCGTCGATGACCGCCGCCCTGGGAATGACGATCCCCTTCGGCCGCAACCTGCCGCAGGGTTTCATCCCCGCCGCGATGGCACAGGACGACGTGCTGTTCGGCAAGGATGGCCTGACCCTGCTCAACGACCGGCCCCTCAACGCCGAAACCCCACCCGAACTGCTGGACGACGCGATCACGCCGACCAACCGGCACTTCGTACGGAACAACGGCCTGGCCCCGACTGATACCTCGCCCGAAGGCTGGACGCTTAAGATCGACGGACTGGTCGACACCCCGCTTGAACTGAGCATCGCCGATCTGCGCGAGCGGTTCGAAGTGGTGACGATGGCGCTGACCATCGAATGCGGCGGTAACGGCCGGGCCTTCTTCGATCCGCCCGCAAGTGGCAACCAGTGGACCTATGGCGCGGTCGGCTGTTCCGAATGGACCGGTGTCCGCCTGAAGGACGTTCTGGAAGCGGCGGGCGTGAAGTCGGATGCGATCTATACCGCCCATTACGGCGCGGACGAGCACCTCTCGGGTGACCCCGAGAAAATGCCGATCTCGCGCGGGATGCCGATCGAGAAAGCGCTGTTCGACAGCAACCTGATCGCGTTTCAGAT
>JBFHFG010000556.1:0-2729 GCA_041583815.1 Halovulum sp. | reverse complement strand
GGTGGAACTGGCGCTGGACATCTGCACCTTCGGCGGCGCCGAAATCATGGAAACCGAGGGCTACGGATTGACCGCCGGCTGCCGCGCCGACTGCGTGCTGGTCGAGGGAGAGACCCTGACCGAGGCCGTCGTTCAGCGCGCGCCGCGCAAGCTGGTGCTCAAGGGCGGCAAGACGGTCGTCCGCAACGGCGCCTGCGTGGTCCAGGCCCCATGACCGGTGGCCGCACCCTTCTGACCGCACGTTGGGTCATCGGTCACGCCGATGGGCGCCACATCGTTCACGAGAACGGCGTTGTGGTGATCGAGGGCGATACCATCCTGCATGTCGGCCCCAGCTTCGACGGAGAGGTCGCGCAGAGCATCGACTACGGGCAGGCGGTGATCTCGCCGGGGTTCATCGACCTCGACGCGCTGTCGGACCTGGATACGACGATCCTCGGTTTCGACAACGGCCCGGCCTGGAAGAAAGGCCGCGTCTGGCCTGAAAGCTATGTCGCGCGCGGTCCCTACGAAATGTATGCCCCCGAAGAACTGGCGTTCCAGAAACGCCACGCCTTCGCCCAGCTGATCCGCAACGGCATCACCACGGCGCTGCCGATCGCGTCGCTGTTCTACCGCGAATGGGGCGAGACCGTCGCAGAGTTCGAGGCCGCCGCCGATGCCGCCGAGACACTTGGCCTGCGGGTCTATCTTGGCCCAGCCTATCGCACCGGCGGGCAGGTTTCGGACGATACCGGCACCATTCGCGCCATCTATGACGAGCCGCGCGGCCTGCGCGGGCTAGAGGATGCCGCCAAATTCGCCGCCCGGATCGACGGCCGCGCCGGGGGTCGGATTCGCGCGATGTTCGCCCCCGACCGGATCGAGACCTGCACCGAGGCACTTCTTCAAAGGACCGCCGCGCTGGCGACCGAGATGGGAGCACCCGTCCGCCAGCATTGTTGTCAGTCCCCGACCGAGCTCCGCCTGGTCCGCGAGCAGCACGGGCTGGCGCCGATCCAGTGGCTCGACCAGATCGGCGCGCTGGGTCCGAACTGGCTGCTGCCCCACGGCACCCATGCGACTGAGGCCGAATTCGACCTGATCGCCGCAACAGGTGCGACACTCGTTCATTGCCCGCTGGTCTCGGCGCGGCATGGCGGGATGTTGCGCAGCTTTCCCAGATGCCGGGCGCGCGGGATCAACATCGGTCTGGGCACCGACACGCACCCTGCGGACATGATCCTGAACATGCAGATCGGGATGATGACCGCGCGCATCGCGGACGGGGTGGAGGCGATCCGCTCTGAAGCGATGTTCGACGCTGCAACACTTGGTGGTGCGCAGGCTTTGGGCCGCGCCGACCTCGGGCGGCTCGCCCCGGGTGCCAAGGCGGACATTTCAGTGATCGACCTGTCCCGGACCCTGCAGACCCCGGACCCGGTGCAGACGCTGATGACCTCGGCCAGCGGGCGGGACGTTCGCGACGTCTGGATCGACGGTCGCCAGGTAATGGCCGACGGCGCTATCCCCGGCGTGGACGCAACCGCTGACGCAGACCGTGCGCAGGCCCAGTTCGACGGGCTGGTCGCGAAGTACCCCGAGCGGACCGTCGGTCACCCCCCGCTCTCCGAGATATTCCGCCCTAGCTATGAAAGGAGCGACGCGCGATGAGTGATATCGTCCTGGATGTGCGCAACCTCAGCGTCGAGTTTCCGACGCGCAAGGGCACGCTGACCGCTGTCGACGACATCTCGCTTCAGATCCGCCGCGGAGAAATCCTGGGTATGGTCGGCGAGAGTGGTGCGGGAAAGTCGATGACCGGTATGGCCATCCTCGGGTTGCTGGAGCCGCCGGGGCGTATTGCCAGAGGATCGATCCACCTTTCGGGTGACCGGATCGACAACCTTGACGAAGGCGCCATGCAGCAGGTGCGGGGGCGGCGGATCGGTGCGATCTTTCAGGACCCGCTGACATCGCTGAACCCACTGTTCCGTATTGGTGACCAGTTGGTCGAGACGATCCGCCTGCATACCGACCTGACCCGCGCCCAGGCGCGCGAGCGTGCGATGGAACTGATGCGCGAAGTCGGCATCCCGGCGGTCGAAGAGCGCATGGACAGCTTTCCGCACCAGTTCTCGGGCGGGATGCGGCAGCGCATCGTGATCGCGCTTGCCCTGAGCGCCGAACCTGAACTGATCGTCGCGGATGAGCCGACGACCGCACTCGATGTCTCGATCCAGGCGCAGATCACCGCACTGCTGAAACGGCTTTGCCGGGAACGCGGGACTGCCGTGATGCTGGTGACGCACGATATGGGTGTGATTGCCGAGACCGCCGACCGGGTCGCAGTACTCTATGCCGGGCGACTGGCCGAGGTTGGCACCGTCGAGGATGTCGTAAGGCGTCCCCGGCATCCCTATACCGAAGGGTTGATGGGTTCGATCCCCAGCCTGCGCCGCGATACCGCGGAGTTGCGGATGATCCCCGGCTCGATGCCGCGACTGGGCACGATCGCGCAGGGGTGCGCATTCAATCCGCGATGCGCCCACGCCGGCCCGAAATGCCGTGCCGAGGCGCCGCGACTGGACGGGCAGGGCGCTGCCTGCTGGCTGGACCTGGAAGGAGCGACGGCATGAGCATTCGTCATAACGCTATTCTCGAGGTCGACGCGCTGGAACGGCAGTTCGATGTATCGGCGCCTTGGCTGAACCGGATGCTGGAACGCAAACCGCGCCGAACGTTGCGCG
>JBFHFG010000555.1:0-2735 GCA_041583815.1 Halovulum sp. | reverse complement strand
GGCAAGCACAACCGGTGCGCAGAAAGCCGTCGCCAGCAGATAGCCGAAGTAGGTGATCCCCAGCAGATAGGCCACGGCAACCGCCGTCAGCAGAAGCATGCGCAGGAAGTCACGGGAAACAGGCACCTGCTGAATTCTTTCCCGCAGGCCAGACAGTGCCTGTGCCACACCGAGACCGGCGATGGCCACGCCGCCTGCCAACGGGAAGACCCGCGGGCCGATCCCGCCTTGCTCCAGCACCTCGATGCCAAGGCTCGCGGCGACGATGGCGACGCCGATCGCCGCCATCGCAAGACCCAGTAGGGTCTCGCGGTTCAGTGGGCTTCCCTGCATGGCCGTTACTGGATCGCCTGGATGACGGGCCGTACCGCAGCCTCGAGTTCACGAAGCCGCGCCTCGGTCGCCGCACCGTCGAGATAGTCGGGCAGCAGTCCCTGCGCGCGCATCGTCTCGGCATATTCCGGGCTGGCGACTGTCTGGGCCAGGGCGGCGGAAACCGTTTCCAGAACCTCGAGATCGACATCCAAGGGTGCATGCATGGTGATCGGCGTATTGACGAACTCGTAGTTGAAGCCAAGTTCGGCCACCGTCGGCACATCGGGCTGAACCTCGTCCCGCTCGGGCGCGATCAGGCCAAGCACGCGCATTTCGTTCTCGAACCCCATCGCCTGGTGGATGCCGATGACCGCGAAATCGACCTGGGAACCGACCACGGCCGCACGCACCTTTGCGCCCCCCTTGAACGGAACATCGGTGGCCGCGATCTCGTTCGCATCAAGGAAGCTTTGTCCGGCGACGTGAAGGAACACGCCCCGACCCGTATGCGCCCAGCGAAGCGAGCCCGGCTCGACTTTCGCTGCAGCAGCCAGATCCTCGAGCGTCTCATAGGGGCTGTCGGTGGGCACAACGACGGCGGCGGTCAGACTGCCTACCTGACCCACGGCCTGCAAGTCGGCGAACGGATCGATCGGGATATCCTTGAACAGGGATGCCATCACCAGTGCGCCACCGGTGGTGACAAGCCAGGTCTGCCCGTCCGGACGCGCACCCGATACCTCGGTCGCGCCGTTGACCCCGCCACCGCCGGCCTTGTTCACAACGTTCACCGGAACGCCAAGCCGTTCCTGCAAACCATTGGCAACCGCGCGGCCGAACGTGTCGGTGCCACCACCCGCCGGGAACGGTACGACGATGCTGATGGGGCGACGCGGCCGCCATTTTGCAAGGGCTGCGCCCGGCACCATCAGGGCGGCGGACGCCGCGCCCGAAATCCTCAGAAAGCTTCTGCGATCCATTGTTTGTCCTCCCGGCATCAACCCGGTCCGGTTCGGCTCCGGGCTCTTGTGTCCGACGTGTTTGCCAGACCCCATGTTGTTCGTATATTTCAAAGTGACGAGCAGGTGTTCCAATTTTTGAAACAGCAGTAAGCAGCATGAATATCAAGGGTCTCAGGGCATTCAACCTGGTGATGAACCACGGCACGCTGCGCATGGCGGCCGAGAAGATGAACATCAGCAACTCCGCGCTCAGCCGCCAGCTTTCACTGCTGGAACATGACCTCGGTCTGACACTGTTCCGGCGCAGCAAACAAAGGCTTATCCCCACGCGCGAAGGCCTGGCCTTCTTCCGCGAGGCGCAGGTGATGCTCGACAACCTCGAACGGGTGCCCGAGATCGCGCAACTCGTGCGCGAGGGCACACACCACCAGATCAAGATCAACGCCATTCCCCGACTGGGCACGGTCATCGCCGTTCCCGCCACGGCGGAGTTTCTGAAACGCCACCCCAAGGCCAATGTCGTGGTGCACGCCGACACACGGCGGGTCATGGAGCGTTCGGTGGCGGGCAACCAGTTCGACCTGGGCATCGGGCCCCTGCCCGCCAGCAACCCCGAACTGCGGACCGAGGTACTGGGCCAGATCCCGCCCGTCGTCGTCATGCCGCCCGGTCATCGGTTGGCACAATACGAGCGTGTCCCCCTGAAAGAACTGGAACGCGAAGAGTTCGTCCGGATCACCTCGAACCTGCTGATCGGCGAACAGGTCGAGGACCTGTTCAGTGCGCACGACCTCGCGCCGCCCTGCCGGACGCAGGTCGCGAACACGATGCTCGCCTGTGCATTCGTCGCCGACGGCTACGGCATCACGATCGCCGATGCGCTCAGCCCGCTGATCTTCCGGGATGACGTGCTGTGCCGCCCCCTGGACATAGGCGAATGGCTAAGCTTCGGGCTGCTCTACCCGCCACTTCACGAAAAGACCGATGCTTTCGAGGAATTGGTCGAGATGTTCCGCCAGACGGCTGACCGGTTGATGCGGCAGTCGGGCGTCCTGACCTGACCCGGGGCTGCTCAGAACCCCGAATAGACGTCGGTCAACATCTTGGGGCTGCGGCTACGCTCCACATCCGCCGGAGCGGGCTTTCCCGCGCACTCCTGGTAAACCCGCGCGCGGCAGGTTGCGCAGCGCCTGTTTGGCACCCCGCCGACGGCGGCGGCGATGGCCATGGTCTTTGTCGGGTGCAGATGGTCTTGCCCCAGAACACCGATCACGCCGAACCGGCGCAGGGCGCGCACCAGCCCGATATGCGCCACGATGATGTGATAGTCGCCACCGGCAGCCCGCGCGCGCCTGATCTCGGATATCAGCAGGTCCGCGCCGGCAAGGTCAATCCCGCCCAGTCCCTTCAGCGCCAGCACCTTCGTGTGTTGACCGGGGAGCAGGGCGTCGAAACGGC
>JBFHFG010000554.1:0-2735 GCA_041583815.1 Halovulum sp. | reverse complement strand
GATCATGCGTCGCATCCTGCGCAAGATCGCCGAGGATGATCACGGCGCACTGGGCGACACCTCGACCCTGGCGGATCCTTCGGTGGTGGACGACCTTGTCGCCAACCGCATGAACCGAGGCTGACAACTTGGCTGCCGCTGTCCTGCTGATGGCGGTCGCCATGACGATGATCCCGCTGGGCGACACGGCGGGCAAGCTGCTGATCCAGCAGCACGGCATGTCGCCCGTGTTCGTCGCCTGGGCGCGGTTCGTCCTGGGCACGGTGCTGGCGGCGGGCGTGGTGTTTGCCAGCGGCGCCGGGCTGGCGCCCTTGCGGGACTGGCGCAGCTACCTGCGCGGCGCGTTCATTGTCGTCACCATCCTGTGCATGCTGACGGCGGTCGCGACCGAGCCGATCGCGACGGTCTTTGCCGCCTTCTTCATCGGGCCGTTGCTCAGTTATCTGCTGTCGGTGCTGTTCCTGGGTGAAAGCGTCGGGCCGCGGCGGACCGTGCTGCTGATCCTGGGGTTTGTCGGGGTCCTGTTGGCCGTCCGGCCGGGGTTCGGGATGACGCCGGGACTGGGCATCGCGGTGGTGGCGGGGATCTCTTACGGCTGCTATCTGACCGCCAGCCGCTGGCTGTCGGGACGCGGCGATCCGCAGACCCTGCTGCTGGCGCAGCTTGCACTGGGCCTTGTGGTGCTGAGCCCGCTTGGCCTGGCGGACCTGCCCACCGGGGACTGGCCGCTGGGCCTGCTGGCGCTGAGCGGCGGCGCATCCTTCCTGGGAAACCTGCTGTTGCTGGCCGCCTACAGGATGATGCCCGCGACCCGCCTGGCGCCGTTCATCTATTTCCAGCTGGTCGCCGCCACTGCGCTGGGGGCGCTGGTGTTCGGGGAATGGCCGGATGCGGCCGCGTTGGCGGGGATCGGTCTGCTGCTGCTGACCGGCTTCGCCTCGCTTGCGTTACGCCGGGACGCGTGATTTTCTCCGCGCAAATTGAAGGAGAGAAGATGCGCTTCGCAATCCTGTTGACCCTCGTTTCCAGTCTTGCCGCTTGTGGCGGCGCCCAGATCACCGGCGGTGAGAGCGCCGAGTTCTCGGACGTTTGCAACGCCCGTGCCCAGCAGCGCCTGGTCGGTGACCAGGTCCGCGACATGGCCGCGCTGGCAGTGGCCGCACCCAAGGTCAGGTTCATCGATCCGGGCGAATCGGTCACCCAGGACAACCAGCCGGAGCGGCTGAACATCGTTCGCGACGGGGACGGCGTGGTCACGCGCGTCTACTGCGGGTAACGAGTTGATGCCGCGCCCCGGGGGTCAGTCCTCGGGCGCCTCGTCCTCGACCAGCGCGATGGTGCCGGCCTTTGCCATTTCCTGGATGACGCGCACGACTTCCTGATGCGCGCCCTCGCCGTCGCGCTGGGTCGGTTCCGGCAGCGCATCCAGATCCTCGCGCAGGCGTTCGGCAAGGCGTTTGGACAGGTTCGACAGCACGAACTCGACCGACGGGTTGCCCTGGACCTGTCCCCATTTCAGGGCCACGGTCAGAACGGGTTCCTCCAGTTCCTTCACCAGGATCGGGACGTCGCGGGCCGCGACGCGTTCGCGGATGTCGGCGAAGGTGAACATGGTGCGGAGCACGTCGCGGTGCAGGGTCGGCTTTTCGTCCTCGAGATAGCCGAGGAACTTTTCGCGGGCGTCGGTGCGCAGGTTGTTCATCAGTCCGGCGATCAGTTCCGCCGGACGGCGAGAGCCCTGGCTGCGCTGTAGTGCCGACAGGAAGTCGGTCGCGATGACCCTTTCGACCATCTCGGCCACGCGCGGTTCGGGGGAGGGTACGCGGGCCATGCGCAGCACCGTCTGCTGTGCGAATTCCGGGTCCAGGCGTTCGACCACGGCGGCGGCCTTGTCGGCGCGCAGCTCGGTCAGGATGACCGCTGCGGTCTGCGGATGCTCGGACCCGACGAAAGAGGCCAGCGCCGTGTTCGAACATTCGTTCAGGCGCTTCCATGCCGAACGCGATGCCGGACCGTTCACGTCCAGCATGATCCGTTCGATGGTCTTGTCGTCCAGCACCTCGGCCAGAAGGCGGCGGGCGGTATGGCTGCCGCCAGAAACTTCCTCGTCAGTGCCGATCGACAACAGGAATTCGGCGATGACCGCGTCGAGCACCTCTTTCGGCACGCGGTCCAACCGGCTGATGGCGATGGCGGTGCGGGTCAGCGCCGCCTCGTCCATGTTGCGCAGGAACTCGCCCGCGGCCTCGGGGCCGATGGCGGCAAGAAGGATTGCTGCCTTGGTGATCGGGGGCAGGTCCTGCGCGCCGGCCTTTGCCTTCTGCCGCAGGGAATCCCACGGCTCAACCAGGGCGGGGGTCGTGCTCTCGGGCGGGATCGTGGGCAGGTTCCCGGTCATGTCGTTCATGTCCCGTACCCACGGATCATCGCGCCGGCCAGCAGCGCCCAGCCATCGGCGAGGACGAAGAATGCAAGCTTGAACGGCAAGGAAACCACGGCGGGCGGTACCATCATCATACCCATCGACATCAGAACGGCAGCAACCACCAGATCGATAATCAGGAAGGGTAAAAAAATCAGAAACCCGACTTCGAAGCCGCGCTGAATCTCGGACAGAAGGAAGCTCGGGACCAGGACCGACAGCGCCGGTTCCTCGCCGACCGGTTTTCCGGCGGCGTCGGCCAGCAGAGTGATGGTGTCAGGATCGGTGCGCGAGGCCATGAAGATGCGGAAAG
>JBFHFG010000553.1:0-2746 GCA_041583815.1 Halovulum sp. | reverse complement strand
GTGGCGGAAGTCGGTGACGGGCCGGGTGGACAGGCCGCCCAGCGGCGGCGCCTGTTCCTGTGCAGCGACCATGTCGGCCTTGCGCAGCACCGGCAGCCGCGCCAGCGCAGCGCGGTCGGTCACCGTGTCCGGGTCCACCTGCGCCAGGCTGGCCGCGAAGGCCGGGGCATTGCTGCGCGCCCGCGCGATCTGCCGTGGCAGGGCGCGCGCCAAGTCGGCGGCACGCCGATCCGGGGCGCGCCGTTCCTGCGCGTCGTACTCTTCGCCCATCCGCCGCTTCCTTCCCTGTTCGTTTTTCTGGATCGGACCGCGCCCGGCCGCGCGGGTCAAGACCGGCGCGCCCTTCTCGTCAGCCTTGCGACACGTGCCGCACCTCCGGGTCCGGGCCGTCGAGCGCGACACGGGTCAGGGCCGCGATCAGCCGGGTATATCCCCGGCGTGAGGGCGCGAGCCGGGTCAGCGCCTCGGCATCCGCGGGCAGGCCGAGGTCGCGCGCGGCGTCCAGGCAGGGGCCTTCGGCGAAGGGGAACAGCACGTCCCAGACAAGCTGCGCCTCGCGGCAGAAGATCCGGGCGCCGGTCTCGCCGATGCCGCGCATCTGGCGCAGCCGGGCCCGCACGTCCTCGCGGTCGCGGGCGTCGGCTGGCAGTTGCCGCAGATCGCCGTTGTAGCGGTCGGCCACCAGCCGCGCTGCGTCGTGGATGTACTCGGCCCCCTGGTTGTCGTAGCGCGCATAGCCGTTCGCGTTCAGCACCCGAACAAGACGATCACGGTCGCTGTCCAGCAGCGCCGTCACCGTGCCCAGCCCCTCGGCCCTGAGCGCCGCTGTGGCGCGCACCGCCTGATCGGCGCCGATCCGCGCCGACATCAGCAGCGCGGCCAGCATCCACAGGAACCAGTCCTCGGGCTCGTCCCGTGCCAGGTTGGCGCCCGCCTCTTCGCTGTAAAGAACGCCCTGACGGGCGATCAGCGTCTCGACGATGTCCTGTCTGCTCATCACGTTCCCCCCGCAGGATGAAACGGCCGCGCGCCCCCGCCGGTTCCGTCAACTGAGCCAGCGCTTGCGGCGGCGATAGCTGCGCACGTCGCGGAACGACTTGCGCCCGGTATCGGACATGCCGAGGTAGAATTCCTTGACGTCCGGGTTTTCGCGCAGGTCGGCGGCGGGCCCGTCCATCACCACGCGGCCCGACTCGAGGATATACCCGTAATGGGCGAATCGCAGCGCCACGTTGGTGTTCTGCTCGGCCAGAAGGAAGGACACGCCTTCGTTCTCGTTCAGGGATCTGACGATGCCGAAGATCTCCTCGACCAGTTGCGGGGCCAGTCCCATTGAAGGCTCGTCCAGCAGGATCGTTTCGGGGCGGGACATCAGCGCGCGGCCGATGGCGCACATCTGCTGTTCGCCGCCCGAGGTATATCCGGCCTGGCTGCGGCGGCGTTCCTTGAGGCGGGGAAAGTAGGAATAGACAAGGTCCAGGTCGGCCTCGACCGCGGCGCGCCCGTCGCGGCGGGTGTAGGCGCCGGTCATCAGGTTTTCCTCGACGGTCAGGTGCTCGAAACAATGGCGGCCCTCCATCACCTGGATGACGCCCTTGCGCACCAGGTCCGAGGGGCTGAGGTTGGCGACCGGCTGGCCGTGGTAGAGGATGCTGCCCTTGGTGATCTCGCCCCGTTCGGATTGCAGCAGGTTCGAGATCGCCTTCAGGGTCGTGGTCTTGCCTGCGCCATTGCCGCCCAGAAGCGCGGTGATGCCGCCCTTGGGCACCGACAGGCTGACGCCCTTCAGCACGAGGATGACGTGATTGTAGATCACCTCGATGTTGTTGACCTCCAGCAGGTGGCGGTCGTCTGTCCGGTCGAGCATGGGCGGGTTCCTGTCGCAGGGCCCGCCCCCGGCCGACGCCGGGGACGGGCGGCTTTCAGCAGTCGCGCGGCGTGATGCCGTTTTCGGCGGCATAGGCGGCGCTGTCCTCGTCGATCAGCTTCTGGATCACCTCGCGGTCGGCGGCGATGAAGTCCGTCACCGGGGTCCACTGTTTCGCGTCGGCATTCCATTGCTGGACCAGCGCGACGCCGGGACCCGCGTGGTTGGCGCAACTGACCGAGACGGCAGGTCCAAAGCCGGGCATGCCCAGTTCGGTCATCCGGTCCTCGGTGACGTTCAGCGCCTCCATCCCGTCGCGCATCTGGGCAGCGTTGATGGCGGCGGTGCCGTGGATCTCCTGCGCGGTGCGGGCGGCCTCGGCGGCCAGCATCGCGGCATAGAGACCGCGGTTGTACTGCACCTGCCCGACGCTGCTGCCGTCGCCAGCGGCCAGCCCCTTGTCGAGGACATGGGTCCGGATGTCGTCGAAGATCGGGAAATCGGTGCCCACGCCGGTGAAGTTCACCGACTTGTAGCCATGCGCGCCCTTGCCGGCGGGCATCACGTCAGGTTCGGCCCCCGACCACCACACGCCAATGAAATGGTCCATCGGGTAGCGGATGTTGGCGGCCTCCTGGATGGCGACCTGGTTCATTACGCCCCAGCCCCAGAAGAAAACGAAATCGGGCCGTTCGCGCCGGATCTGCAGCCATTGCGACTTCTGCTCCTGTCCGGGGCTGTCGACCGGGATCAGAGTCAGGTCGAACCCCTCGCGCTCGGCCAGGGTTTCCAGCGTGCGGATCGGCTCCTTGCCGTAGGCCGAGTTGTGGTGATGCAGGGCGATGGTCTTGCCCTCCAGGCTGCCGTCGGTCACGTCCC
>JBFHFG010000552.1:0-2766 GCA_041583815.1 Halovulum sp. | reverse complement strand
GCCCACGACGATCGCATCGTCCACGACGATGCCGAGGCAGATGATCAGCGCGAACAGCGAGATCATGTTGATCGTCAGCCCGAAGGCGAACATCAGCGCGACCGCAGCGAACATCGCCACCGGAATACCGGCAGCGACCCAGATCGCGATGCGCGCCGACAGGAACAGGAACAGCAGCGCAAGGACCAGTCCAAGCCCGACCAGCCCGTTGTCCAGCAGGATGTCCAGCCGGTCGGTGATCGCCTCGGCCCGGGTGCGGATCAATTCGACCTTCACGCCCTCGGGCAGCAGGGGCTGTAATTCGGCCGCGACCCGCGCGACCGTGGCCTGCATCGAGATGGCGTCGCCCTGGTCGTTGCGGTCCACGCGGATCGACACCGCCGGGTCGGGGCCCTTGAAATAGGCGCGCCCGCTGTCCGCGCCGACCGCCGTCACCTTGCCCAGGTCACCGACCGTCAGCCGCCCGCCTGCCCGGTCCGATCTGACTTCGATCGCCGCGACCTCCTCGGCGGTCCGCTTCTCGACACCGGTGCGCACGCGGGTGTTCCCGCCCGAGACCTCTCCTGCAGGATCGGTTTGCGCTTCGGCGCCGATGGCGTCGGCGACCTCCTGCAAGGACACGTCATGGCGCACAAGCGAGGCTTCGGGGATGTCGACCTCGATCACCGGCGCGGCGACACCGCGGATCGTGGTGCGCGTCACACCCTCGCGGAACAGGCGTTGCACGAACTCGTCGGCATATCGGCCAAGCTGCTCGGGCGAGACCGGCCCCGAAATGACCACGTCCGTTACCCGGTCGCGCCAGCGTGCGCGCTGGATGGTCGGGTCCTCGACCCCTTCGGGCAGGTTGCGCACCGCCTCGACCGCCGCAGTCACCTCGTCCAGCGCGGTGGCCATGTCCCAGTCCGGCTCGAGCTCCAGCTCGATCTCGGCGCGGCCCTCGCGCGCGGTGGAACTGGCTTCGGCCACGCCGTCCACTACCAGCAGCGCGGGTTCCAGCACGCCGATGACCGCGTTGTCGACCTCCTCCGGGCCGGCACCTTCCCATTGCACCTGGACGCGGATCCGCTCCAGCACCACGTCGGGGAAGAACTGGCTGCGGATCTGGGTCGCGGCACCGATGCCCAGCGCGACCATCAGCACCAGGATCAGGTTGGCAGCGGTCCTGTGGCGGGTGAAATAGCTGAGGATGCCGCGACCCGCGCCCGAGACCCTGTCCCCTGAGAGCCGCGCCATGCTCAGCCCCCCATGCGGCTTTCCAACCGCTCCACGACCTCGACCGGAACCTCCTCGGCGGCCAGTTGGGCCAGCAGGCGCGCTTTGACCTCTTCGGGCATCCGGGCATTGCCCTCGACGAACGCGATCAGCCGCGCACGGCGGTCGGCTGCCAGCATCAGCGTCGCCTGCACCGGGGCTGGCGCACCGCCGGCAGCGGCCCCGTCGCGTGCCCCGTCGACGGGACGAACTTTGACCCCTGGTCCCAGTTGCGGCTGACGCTCGCGTACATAGGTCCGACCGGCGGGCGCACCGGCAGCGATCACGTCGTCGCCCTGCCGACGCAGGATGCGCACCTGCACCTCCTCCAGGCGACCATCGTCGCCCAGTAGCAGGATGGCGCCATCCGCCGTCACCGCGGTAGCCGGAACAACGGCGACATCGTGCAGCTTCGGCTCTGCGATCTCGACGGTCAGGAAATCGCCGGGGCGCAACGCCTCGGACCCCGGCCCGTCCAGCCGCGCGTACAGCAGCCGCCCTGTCTGGCCCGCCCCCACCTCGGCGCCGACACGATCGACATGACCCGCCACCTCGATCGGGAAATCGTCCAGCGGCAGCGTGGCGCGGACAACGATTTCGCCCAAACGTGCCTCGCGCCCGATCAGGCGCGCATATTCGGCGTTCGAGACGCGGAACGCGACTTCCAGCGCGGCAGTGTCGATCAGGCTGCCCAGCTTTTCGTTGGCCGAGACCTGGCCGCCCGGCACCGCCGTGGTCGCAGTCAGCAGCCCGTCGAACGGCGCAGAGATCGTGGTTTCGTCCAGCGTCCGCTCGGCCTCGCGGACGGCGATGGCGCGGCGCGTAACGGCGATGACCGACAGGTTCGCCTGTGCCTCGGCCTGTGCCAGCGCCTGCCGCCGACCCACCAGCGCCTGTTCAGCCGAAGCCAGCGCGATCTCGGCCTCTTCGACTGCGGCTCCGGTGCCCGCCCCGCGATCGCGGATCGCGGTCTGCCGGTCCAGGGCGCTGGCGCGCAGGTCTCGGGTCTGCTGCGCCGCCGCCAGGTCTTGCCGGGCCAAGTCCAGCGTGACGCGGGCCTCGGTCCGCTGCGCTTCGGCCTCTTCCAGGTCGGCGCGGGCAATGTCCAGTGCGGCACGGGCGTCCGCGGGGTCGATGCGCACCAGCAATTCGCCCGCCGAAACCCGGCCGCCGTCCCGGTATGCCTCGGCCAGTTCGATCACCCGGCCGGCCACGCCCGAGCGGATTTCCAGCGTACGCCCGCTGGCCACCTCGCCATAGGCGGTAATCACCGGGGTCGCCGTGCCCAGTGTCAGGGTGTCGACATAGACCGCGAACTCCCGCTCACGGCCATTCCCCCGCCGCGCATCCTCGGCCGGTTCCTGCATCGCGCGGAACACCGTTCCCACGGCCATCGCCAACAAGCCGAGCGTAAGGCACAGCAGGAAGACACCGGCAAGGGATCTGGTCAGAAAACGCATGGGTTGCTTCGGATCCGGTCCAACGAGGGGCGGGGCTGCCAAACAGCCAATC
>JBFHFG010000551.1:0-2770 GCA_041583815.1 Halovulum sp. | reverse complement strand
GAGATCATGAAGCAGGCGCTGGCACAGGCGCGGGACGGTCGGCTGCACATCCTGGACGAGATGGCCAAGGCGCTGTCGGGCGCCCGCGCCGAGTTCTCGGCCCACGCCCCGCGCATCGAGACGATGAACATCCCGACCGACAAGATCCGCGAAGTGATCGGCTCGGGCGGCAAGGTCATCCGCGAGATCGTGGAAACCTCGGGCGCCAAGGTCGACATCAACGACGACGGCGTCATCAAGATCGCCTCGCCGAACGCCGAAGCGATCGAAAAGGCCCGCGGCATGATCCACTCGATCGTGGCCGAGCCCGAGATCGGCCAGATCTACACCGGCAAGGTCGTGAAGATCATGGACTTCGGTGCCTTCGTGAACTTCTTCGGCAAGCGCGATGGCCTGGTGCACGTCAGCCAGATGGCTGCCGGCCGCATCGGTCACCCGAAGGACGTGGTCAAGGAAGGCCAGGAAGTCAAAGTCAAGCTGATGGGCTTTGACGACCGCGGCAAGGTTCGCCTGTCGATGAAAGTCGTAGACCAGGAAACCGGCGAAGAAGTCACCGAAGAGGCGTGATCGCCCCTTTCTGACGGATCTACGCGGGCGCCCTTCGGGGCGCCCGTTTTCGTTTGGCGGTCAGAAGCTAAAGATTTCTCCAATGTTCTCGATGATCGCGATCAGCAACAGAACGCCTGCGATCAAAAGGGCGAGCCACCAGAAGTACTGGAACAGGATCGCCGCCGCGCCAAGACACGCCCCGTAGACCGAATAACGCCAGTTCTCGCGAAGAACGCCGGAAACCAGCGACAGGAGAACCGCGACAATCCCGAGGAGCGGGGCCGCGAAGGCAAGATAGGTCCAGACTGTAACCGGCTCGGGTTCCGGCTTAGGTGAGGAAAGGCCAAGGAAGGTCCGCCAAGCCGAGCGCTTGAGCTCGCCCGCGATTTCGCCGACCTGCGTGGCAGCCGAGGGACCCGGCTGAAGCGACGGACCGACCATCTGGGCAAAGACGAGCGTCAGAGCCAACACACCGGTCAGCACGGCCCACGGCCCCCATTTACGGAACGGATGTGCCGCGACTTGTTCAGACATGAGTTTCTCTCCTCCCACCGCGGCCACTATACCCCATTTTTTCTGGCGAAAGTCTGTCAGGCGGCCTTGCGGTCCGCGTCCAGCAGCGCGGCCATGCGTTGGGCGGCAGTCAACGCGGCATCGCCCATCGTGACCCAACTTTGCGTCAGCCCTTCGAGGATCAGCGTCAGCTCCGGCTCGCGGCCTTCCAGCCCGCAGGCGGTGGCGACGGCGCGGGCCATCTGCGACTTGTGACGCGAAAGCATCTCGCGCAGGGCCGGATCGTCGGGGGCGGCTGCAACGGCGGCGTGAAACAGGCAGCCCTGAGGCGCCTCGGTCCGCATCCAGTCAGCGACCCGTTCCAGTACAGCATTCAGGACGCCGCTTTCCGGCAGATCCCCGGTCAGTCGCGCCATATAGCGGGCGTGGCGGTGCTCCAGCGCGATCAGCACCATCTGCCCACGCGACGGCGCGTGGCGATAGAGCGTGCGCAGCGACACGTCACAGGCCGCGCGCAGATCGTCCACGCTGGCCTGTGCAAAGCCGTGGCGCGCAAAGGCGCGCTCCAGCCCGGCGGCGATACGATTTTGCGTCGAGTCCATGCTTGACGAGGTAGAGTGAACGTTCTACCTGCGCAAGTAGAAAGATCGTTCTACCTTATGCGGAGACGAGAGATGCAGGATATCCCGACCACCATGCGCGGCGTGGTTCTGACCGGCCACGGCGGCCCCGAGAAACTGGAATGGCGGGAGGATCTTCCGGTCCCGCGCCCCGCGCCGGGGCAGGTGCTGATCCGCGTCGGGGCTTCGGCGGTGAACAATACCGACATCAACACGCGTATCGGCTGGTACTCGCGCGCGGTTCGCGGCGACACCGCGTCGGGGGCCTCGGGCTACGAGGATGCGCCCGAGGATGGCGCGTGGTCCGGCGCGCTGACCTTCCCGCGCGTTCAGGGCGCGGATTGCTGCGGGCGGATCGTGGCGGTAGGCGAGGGTGTGGACGCCACCCGCGTGGGCGAACGAGTCATGGTGCGCCCGATGCACCCACCGATGGACCCCAAGAGCGACCTGCCGCTGATGACCTTCGGCTCGGAATATGACGGGGCGTTTGCCGACTACACTGTGACTTGGGCCGAACATGCTGTCCGGGTCCGGTCGGACCTGACCGACGTGGAACTGGCCAGCTTTCCCTGCGCCTTCTCGACCGCCGAGGGGATGATCCAGCGCGCGGCGCTGGGGGCCGAACGGGTGCTGATCACCGGGGCCTCGGGTGGCGTCGGCTCGGCGGCGATCCAGCTGGCCAAAAGGCGCGGGGCGCATGTGACGGCGGTGACCAGCCCCGCCAAGGCGGATACGCTGCGCGGCCTGGGTGCCGACGCGGTGCTGGGGCGCGAGGATGCGCTGCCCGAGGCCGCGTTCGACGTGGTGCTGGACCTTGTCGGCGGACCGCGCTGGCCGCTGCTGCTGGATGCGCTGCGCTCGGGCGGGCGCTATGCGGTAGCGGGGGCCATCGCCGGGCCGATCGTGGAACTGGACCTGCGGACGCTGTACCTGAAGGACCTGTCGCTGCTTGGCTGCACCAAACAGGCGCCGTCGGTGTTCACCGACCTCGTAAGCTATATCGAGCGCGGCGAGATCCGCCCGCTGATCGCCGAAACCTATGCCCTGCGCGACATTCACGCGGCGCTGGCAGCCTTTCAGGACAAGGG
>JBFHFG010000550.1:0-2778 GCA_041583815.1 Halovulum sp. | reverse complement strand
GTTCTGGTGCCCGGCGGTACGTTCGTCGCCAAAGTGCTGGCCGGTGGTGCCGAGGGCGAACTGTTGCAGCAGCTCAAGCGCGACTACACCAGCGTGAAACACATCAAACCGCCTGCAAGCCGCTCGGACAGTTCCGAGAAGTTCGTTCTGGCAACGGGTTTCCGAGGCCGCAGGGACACGTCCGAAGGCGAAGAATGAGCCCAGACGGCTCGGCGTGGATCATCGGCGCTCCAATAATCCGAATGCGCCCAGCGCTATAATGGCCCCCGAACCACGCCCTAATCCGCGGTGAACCATATGGCCTGGCGCTACGCCTTTTACCGGGCCAAAGCCGGATCAGCCGGGGTCCGTCCGCATTCGTGTCCGCGGCCCCCTTTTCTTTTCCCTGGTGCCATGAAATAGGAAAGCGCCAACACCGATATCCGCGAGGAGTGCGCTATGGAGATTCGTGAGGCCCTTACGTTCGATGATGTGCTTCTGGTGCCTGGCGCATCGAGCGTTCTTCCTGCCACCGCAGACACCCGGACGTACCTGACCCGCGCGGTGAAGCTGAATATACCACTTGTCAGTTCTGCCATGGATACTGTGACCGAAGCGCGCATGGCGATTGCCATGGCGCAGTCGGGCGGGCTGGGCGTTCTGCACCGCAACCTCGATGTCGAGGAACAGGCCGCGCAGGTTCGTCGCGTGAAGCGGTTCGAAAGCGGCGTGGTCTACAACCCGATCACGCTCGACCCGGACCAGACGCTGGCCGATGCCAAGGAACTGCAGGAACGGTACCGGATCACTGGCTTTCCGGTTGTCCGCGACCGCCGCGTGGTCGGCATCCTGACCAACCGCGACATGCGCTTCGTCGAGGATGCGGCGACACCCGTGCACGCGATGATGACATCCGAAGGTCTGGCCATGCTGCGCGAGCCTTTCGACCTGTCCGAAGCGAAAAGCCTGATGCATGCGCGCCGGATCGAGAAACTGCTTGTGGTCGACGACCAGGACCGGCTGACGGGCCTGCTGACCATCAAGGATATCGAGCAGGCAGTGCTGAACCCGCAGGCCTGCAAGGATCCATTGGGCCGGCTGCGCGTGGCCGCAGCCTCGACCGTGGGTGACAATGGTTTCGACCGTTCGCAGGCATTGATCGATGCGGGCGTGGACGTGATTGTGATCGACACCGCACACGGCCACTCGGCCAGCGTGGGCGAGGCGGTGACCCGGATCAAGAAACTGTCCAACGACGTTCAGGTGATCGCGGGCAATGTCGCTACAGCCGCGGCGACGCGCGCGCTGATCGATGCGGGTGCCGATGCGGTCAAGGTCGGGATCGGCCCTGGCTCGATCTGCACCACCCGGATCGTCGCAGGGGTGGGTGTGCCACAGCTAACCGCGATCATGGATTGCGCCGCCGCTGCCGGGGAAAGCGGCACGCCCGTGATCGCCGATGGCGGTATCAAGTTCTCGGGCGATTTCGCCAAGTCGATTGCCGCGGGTGCAAGCTGCGCCATGGTCGGCTCGATCCTGGCTGGCACGGACGAAGCGCCCGGCGAGGTGATCCTGTACCAGGGGCGCAGCTTCAAGGCCTACCGCGGCATGGGGTCGGTCGGTGCGATGGCGCGCGGCTCGGCTGATCGTTATTTCCAGAAAGAGGCCTCGGCCGACAAGCTGGTGCCCGAGGGGATCGAGGGGCAGGTTCCCTACAAGGGTACAGCGAACGCCGTTGTGCACCAGCTGATCGGCGGTCTGCGCGCCGCCATGGGCTATACCGGATGTGCGACCGTCGACGAAATGCGGCGCAACTGCAATTTCGTCCGCATCACCGGCGCCGGCCTGAAGGAAAGCCACGTGCACGACGTGCAGATCACCCGCGAAAGTCCGAACTACCGTATCGGGTAAACGTCTGGGGAATCCCTTCCGCGATCGCTGTGGCGCGGTCGCGGAGTTCCGTCATCCACGAACGGGCCACGCGGATACATACCGCGTGGCCCTTCTTTATCTTTGGTATCAGAACCCGCTGATCTGCTTGGCGAGGTCGAAGAAGCCTTTCTTCCGGTCCGAGGAAATGCCCCAGTTCGTGGGAACGCACTGGTAGCCCTCGTCCGGCCCTTCCCCCGCGAACCGGTAGTCGAAATAGCCCCAGGAGGCGTATTCGTCCGTCGCCGCGATGAAGTTGTTGTCGGGCTTGTCGAAGTCGAAGTGGTCGTCCTCGTTGAACAGGATCGGCTTCGGCGTATAGCCCTCGACCGCGCGGGTCTTGCGGACCATTTCCCGAATGATTTCCGGGTCTTCCTGACCGTTCCCGTGAATCAGCATGAAGTCGCTGACCTTCGCCACGTTCGAGCCGGGAATGTAGCCGCCCCCGAAGCTTGTGCCGACCAGCAGGCGCCGACCATCCTTGGTGATGCCCTTGGCGCGCTCGATCAACTCGTGCACGCCGTCGGGCATCAGCAACGGCTGCTGGTAGTGGACGTTGCTTTCGTTGTTGATCTCGACCAGCAGGTTGGTGTGGCCGGTGTCGAGCAGCCATTTGGTGGCGTTGTCCACACCCTTCAGGATCGCCTCGGGCCCTTCAAGGAACGGTTCCTGCCCGAAGTAGTAGTAACCGACGATGGGCACCATTCCCAGCTCATCGGCGGCGTCGAGGATCTTCGCCAGCCGCGCCATGAAATCCTCGCGCAGCGAGCCGTCGGGCGCGATGGCCGAGTTGATCCAGGGCTGTTCTTTGGAATAGCCCTGCGGGCTGCCGCCCTGCAGGTTGATGGTGAAGCCCAGCACGCCGTGATC
>JBFHFG010000549.1:0-2779 GCA_041583815.1 Halovulum sp. | reverse complement strand
CAGACCGGCGTCGTCGACGGGCAGGAGAATACCTGGTCGAACGTCTACGGCCAGAAGTTTTTTGAAGTGCAGGACGGTATCACCGAAACCAACCACGGCATCATCGACTACCTTGTGGTGGTCTCGACCGAGTGGTGGAACGGCCTGGACGAGGACGTGCGCACCCAGTTGGCCACGATCATGAAAGAGGTCACCGAAGAGCGTAACGCCGCCTCGTACGAGGTGAACCAGGAAGCGCGGCAGGCGATCGTCGACGCTGGCGGCACCATCCGCGAACTGGACGCCGAGCAGCGTCAGGCCTGGGTCGACGCGATGAAGCCCGTCTGGGCCCAGTTCGAAGGCGACGTGGGCGCCGACAACATCGCCGCTGCCCAGGAATTCAACGCGATGAACTGATCCGCGCCGCGCGCGTGGAATTCCCCGGTCCCGCCCGCGTGGCGGGGCCGGGGCAACACCCAAGACAGGTCGCCCGACCAGCGTGCCGGGACGCCGCACACCAGACAGCCGGAGGAAATCCCGATGTCGGCACATGGCCGTCACCAGCCGCGGACGCCCCTGGGGCGCGCCGTGAACACGTTCGAGGAAACGGCCATCGCCGTGATCCTGGGCGCGATGACGCTGATCACTTTCGTCAACGTCGTGATCCGCTACGGCTTCAACTCCGACCTGGGGCGCTGGTTCGAGCGTGTCTCGGGCGTCGATCTGCCCGGCTCGTTGATCTGGGGGCTGGAAGCGACCAGCTTCCTGTTCGCCTGGCTGGTGCTGTTCGGGATCAGCTATTGCGTGAAGGTCACCGCACACCTGGGGGTGGATGCGCTGATCAACGTTCTGCCGCGCCCCGGCAAGCGGATGATGGCGGTTGTCGCGGGGCTTTGCTGCCTGGCCTATGCCTTCCTGCTGATGAAGGGGGCCTGGGATTATTGGGCGAATTTCGTGAATCTGCCGCAGACCACCGGGCGCTGGTTTCCGACCGGCTTCCAGGAGCCGGGGTTCCTGGTGAAGTCCTGGTACGAGACCAATGACATCCCGATGCCGGGTTTCCTGCGTTTCTTCGAGGGCTGGCTGAACGAAGGCGAAGCCTATGAGAAGATGCCGCGCTTCATCCCCTACACCATCCTGCCGGTGGGGGCGGCGCTGCTGCTGTTCCGCTTTGCGCAGGCGTTCGTCCTGGTCCTGCAGGGACGCCGCGACAGTCTGATCGTCAGCCACGAAGCCGAGGACGCGATCGAAGAGATCGCCGCCGCGCGGGCCGAGAAAGGGTAATCCGACATGGAAGTCCTTGTCCTGTTCCTGATGGTCGTCGGGTTCCTGCTGATCGGCGTGCCGATCGCGATCTCGCTTGGCCTCAGCTCGATCATCTTCCTGCTTGTGCTCAGCGATACCTCTCTGGCGTCCATCGCGCAGACGCTGTTCCAGGCGATGGCGGGGCATTACACGCTGCTGGCGATCCCGTTCTTCATCCTGGCGTCATCGTTCATGTCCACCGGCGGCGTGGCGCGGCGGATCATCGATTTCTCGATTGCCTGCGTCGGGCACTTCCCCGGCGGGCTGGCCATCGCGGGCGTGTTTGCCTGCATGCTGTTCGCCGCACTTTCGGGATCGAGCCCCGCGACGGTGGTCGCCATCGGCTCCATCGTCATCGCGGGAATGCAGAAGGTCGGCTACTCCAAGGAGTTTGCGGCGGGCGTGATCTGCAACGCGGGCACGCTGGGGATCCTGATTCCGCCGTCGATCGTGATGGTCGTCTATGCCGCCGCCACCGATGTCTCGGTCGGGCGGATGTTCCTGGCGGGCGTCATCCCGGGCCTGCTGGCCGGCACCATGCTGATGGTCGCGATCTACGTCTATGCCCGGCTGCGCAACCTGCCGCGAGGTGAATGGAAAGGGTTTGACGAAATCCTGGAAACCGGGACGAAGGCGGGCTGGGGCCTGTTCCTGATCGTCATCATTCTGGGCGGGATCTATGGCGGCATCTTTACCCCGACCGAGGCGGCGGCGGTGGCGGCGGTCTATGCCTTCCTGATCGCGAGTTTCGTCTACCGGGACATGGGGCCACTGAAGCCTGCCGAGGATGACCCCACTGCAACGCCGATCCCGCTGTACCAGAAGCCCTATGCACTGCTGACGGCCTGGGTGCATCCGGACACGCGGGACACGCTGTTCGAGGCGGGTAAGCTGACGGTCACGCTGCTGTTCATCATCGCCAACGCGCTGATCCTGAAGCACGTGCTGACCGACGAGCAGATCCCACAGCAGATCGCCGGCGCGATGCTGTCTGCGGGCTTCGGGCCGGTGATGTTCCTGGTGATCGTCAACGTGATCCTGCTGATCGGCGGCCAGTTCATGGAGCCGTCGGGCCTGATCGTGATCGTGGCACCGCTGGTCTTCCCGATCGCCATCGAGTTGGGGATCGATCCGATCCACCTGGGCATCATCATGGTGGTGAACATGGAGATCGGCATGATCACCCCGCCGGTCGGCCTGAACCTGTTCGTGACTTCGGGCGTGGCGGGCATGCCGCTGATGTCGGTGGTCCGCGCCGCTGCGCCATGGCTTATGATCCTGGTCGTGTTCCTGGTGATGGTGACCTACATCCCGTGGCTGTCGACCTTCCTGCCGACGACCTTCATGGGACCCGAGATCATTGTGAGGTAGCGCTGAGTCCGCAGGTCAGTTCCGCTGCGAGGATGCAATTGGAGAACTCGGCGTCCTCGCGAACGACAACGCCTGTATGGTTCTTGTGGACGTAGAAGTTGATCCAGGCGCCGGAAATCTTCTG
>JBFHFG010000548.1:0-2784 GCA_041583815.1 Halovulum sp. | reverse complement strand
GGCCGCGTACTTGCGCATCGCCTCGCTGTTGGAGATTTCCTCTTCCCACAGGCGGTCCATGGTGGCGATCACCTCTTCGGGGGCATCGGCCGGCAGGAACAGACCGAAATAGTTCGGCGCCAGCGCGATATCGGGCAACCAGTCGGTAATCGGCGGCACGCTGCCATAGCCGTCAATCTCGAGCGGGGTGTCTGCCACGACCGCAAGCGGCCGCAAACGCTTGGCCCGGATCATGTCGACCTGCTCGACCGCGGTCTGGGTGGTCAGATCGGTTTCACCGGCGACAGTGGCAGTGACGGCAGGCGCGCCGCCCTCGTACGTGATCTGCCGTGCCTGGATATCGGCCTGGGTCGCCAGCGCATTCAGCGCGATTGCCCCGGCGGATGTCAGCCCGGCGGTTGCCACGGTCATCTCGCCACCTTTCATCGCCTCGAGAAGCGCAGCGAAATCCTCGTAAGGGGCGTCCGCGGGAACCGAGATCAGCGACGGGTTGGCCACGTGCAGGTACAGCCGCCACTGGTCCAGGGTCACGTCCAGCATGTCCAGCACCGGATAAGCGCCGAGGTCGGCGGCGGCGCCCGCGGCAAACATCATCCCGTCATGGGGCGCTTCCCAGACCGAGCGCGTCCCGACCGACCCGGACGCACCGGGCTGGTTCAAGACCACGAAGGTCTGGCCAAGCGCATCGCTCAGCTCTTTCGCCACCACCCGTGTGACGCTGTCGGTGGATCCGCCCGCCGACCATGGAACGACGATGGTCACCGGCTCGTCCGGGGCCCAATCCTGCGCCGCTGTCGGGGCTGCCAGGCTGGCCCCCACAAGGGCAGCAATCGCTACGGCTTTCTTGGTCATTCTATGTACTCCCCGTTATTAACTAACTTGTTGGTTAATAACGTCCGGCCAGTTCCGATTCGTGTCAAGTGCCTTTCCGGATGAATAACTCGCTCCGACGCCCTCTTGGCGGCCCTGCCCGTCTTGGATACATCGGGATCTCCGAAACAGAAGGACGCCCGCCTTGACAAGCACAGCCGACCGGATCGCCCGGAACATCGCGGAAACGATCAACGCCACAGCCTCGCAAGTGACCGCGGCGGTCGACCTGCTGGACGGCGGCGCTACGGTGCCTTTCGTCGCCCGCTATCGGAAGGAAGCGACCGGCGGGCTGGACGACACCCAGCTGCGGACCTTGGCCGACCGGCTGTCATATCTGCGGGAACTTGAGGCGCGGCGCGCAACGATCCTTCAGTCGATCAAGGACCAGGGCAAGCTGACCGACGATCTGGCCCGCTCGATCCTGCAGGCGGATACGAAGTCGACGCTGGAAGACATCTATCTGCCGTACAAGCCCAAGCGGCGCACCAAGGCGATGATCGCCCGCGAAAACGGGTTGGAGCCGCTGCTGCGCGCGATCCAGGATGACCGGGCGGCCGATCCGCAGGCGCTGGCCGAGGGCCATCTTTCCGAGAATGTCGAGACGGTGAAGGCCGCGCTGGACGGCGCGCGGGACATCCTGGCCGAGGAACTGACCGAAAGCGCCGACCTGCTGGGCCGGTTGCGCGATTTCATGCGCGCCGAGGCGTTCATTACTGCCCGCGTGATCGAAGGCAAGGAACAGGAGGGGGCCAAGTTCTCGGACTATTTCGGCCATCGCGAGAAATGGTCGGATATCCCCTCTCACCGGGCGCTGGCGATCCTGCGCGCCTCGAAAGAGGAAGTGGTGACAGTCGATATTGCGCCCGATCCCGAAACGGGCGCCGCCCGCGCCGAGGAAATCGTCGCGGCCCAGGTCGGCATTCACGGCGACGGACCGGGCGACCGCTGGCTGCGCGCTGCTGCCGGCTGGACCTGGCGCGTAAAGCTGAGCCTGTCGATGTACGTCGACCTGATGGCCGAACTGCGCAAGCGCGCACACGAGGAAGCCATCGCCGTCTTCGCCCGCAACCTGAAAGACCTGTTGCTGGCGGCCCCTGCGGGCGCACGGGCGACGCTGGGCCTTGATCCCGGAATCCGGACCGGCGTGAAAGCGGCCGTGGTCGACGCCACCGGCAAGTTGGTCGAGACCGCAACGCTATACCCGTTCCAGCCCAAGAACGAACTGCGCGCCGCCGAGGCCAAGGTGATCGAGATGGTCCGTCGTCACAACGTGGACCTGATCGCCATCGGCAACGGCACCGCCAGCCGCGAGACCGAGCGCATGGTCGCCGATGCCCTTCGCCTGCTGCCCGACGGAACACCCAAGCCGACGAAGGTCGTAGTGTCCGAAGCCGGGGCCTCGGTCTATTCGGCGTCGGAACTGGCGGCGAAGGAGTTTCCGGACCTGGACGTCAGCCTCCGCGGCGCGGTTTCCATCGCGCGGCGCCTGCAGGACCCGCTGGCAGAACTGGTGAAGATCGAACCGAAGTCCATCGGTGTAGGCCAGTACCAACACGACGTGGACCAGCGCCGGTTGAGCCAGACACTTGAAGCGGTGGTCGAGGACGCGGTGAATGCGGTCGGCGTGGACCTGAACACCGCTTCAGCCCCGTTGCTGGCGCATGTCTCGGGCCTTGGTCCGTCACTGGCGCAGGCCATCGTCGATCATCGCGACGCGACGGGCGCCTACCCCTCGCGCAAGGCGTTGCTGAAGGTCGCGGGGCTTGGCCCGCGCGCGTTCGAGCAATGTGCCGGCTTCCTGCGGATCCGTGACGGGGACGAACCGCTCGACGCGTCGGCCGTGCACCCCGAGGCCTATGGCCTGGCACGGCGAATCGTCGATGCCTGCGGGCGGGACATTCGTGCGATCAT
>JBFHFG010000547.1:0-2786 GCA_041583815.1 Halovulum sp. | reverse complement strand
GTTGCTGGCCAAGAACGGGATTTCGGAAGACGATGTCGAAGTGATCGTCATGGGGTCGGACATGGCCCCGCTTATGACCGGCCAGGTTGACGTTGTCACCGGCTGGAAGACCAATACCAGCGCCCTTGAAGTGCTGGGCGACGAGCGTGTCGACATGACCTTGTGGGATGCCGGTATCCAGCTCTACGCCAATCCCTACTACGTCACCGACACCTCGCTTGAAGAAAACCCCGAGCAGGTTGCCGGGATGCTGCGCGCCGTCTCGCGCGGCTGGGCCTGGGTCTATGAAAACCGCGAGGCCGCCGTCGACCTGCTGGTAGAGCGGTATCCCAACCTCGATCGCGAGAACGAACTGAAGACCGTCGATATGGTCATGGACTATTCGTTCAACGACGCAACCGCTGCCAATGGCTGGGGCGTGATGACCCGCGAGAACTGGGAAGCGCAGATCAGTGCATATGATGACCTCGGCCAGTTCGAAAAGGCCGCGCCAGCCGTAGACGACGTCATGACCCTGTCGGTGCTCGAACAGACCGCCGACACGCGGGCCAAACTGGGGTGATCGGCATGCTGGACGGTACCAACATGGACGCCGCCGCCATCCTGAAGCGGGCTTCGGTCCGCTTCGGCAGCTTCACCGCGTTGCAGGATATCAGCCTGGATATCGAAAGCGGCGCCTTCTACACGATCCTCGGCCCGTCGGGGTGTGGCAAGTCCACGCTTCTACGGCTGGTGTCGGACCTGATCCCGGCGGCCAGCGGCGAGGTTTCGGTTCTGGGCAAATCGACCGAAGAGGCGCGGCTGGCGCGTGAATTCGCCTTCGTGTTCCAGGATGCGACGCTTCTGCCCTGGCGCAGCGCGCTGAAGAACGTCGAACTTCCGCTTGAGATCGGCCGCAAGCGCGGCATCTCGCTGCCCGTTGGCAGCCGCAGCCCGCGCGAATTGCTGGAACTCGTCGGTCTGAAGGGCCGCGAGGACGCCCTGCCCCATGAGCTTTCGGGCGGCATGCGCCAGCGCGTCGCCATCGCCCGTGCCCTCGTCTGCCAGCCCAAGCTGCTGCTGATGGACGAGCCGTTCGGTGCGTTGGACGAGATGACCCGCGACCGGCTGAACCTGCAACTGCTGGACATCTGGCGCGAGACCGGAACGACGATCCTGTTCGTCACCCATTCGATCGCCGAAGCGGTGTTTCTCGGCCAGAAAGTCGTGATGCTTCAGGCTCACCCGGGGCGCCTGCGCGAAGTGGTGGACATCGACCTGCCCGACCCGCGCACGATCAAGATGCGCGATACGCCGAAGTTCAACGAGTACTGCGGCTACCTGCGCGATCTGCTGGAGACCTGCTGATGGCCGTCATAGAGAACATGGAAATCGAAGATCTCGAAGCCCAGGAACTGGCCGAGGCGCGCAAGCGCAAGCTGATGGCCGTGGCGATCCCGCTGGGCACCGCTGCCGGGCTGATCCTGCTCTGGCAGATCGGCGTGAAGGCGTTCGGCGTGCCGACCTATATCGCGCCCGCGCCTTCGGACGTCGCCGTGACGTTCGTCGAGAAGTTCCCGATCCTGATGGAGAACTTCTGGCCGACGCTGTTCGAAAGCGTCGCCGGTTTCATCGTCGGCAACCTGGCCGCCATCCTGATCGCGGTGGCCTTCGTCCACTCCCGCCATGTCGAGCGCGCCTTCTTCCCGATCGCGGTCTTCGTCAACACGATCCCGATCCTGGCCATCGCGCCGATCCTGGTGCTCATCTTCGGCCCGGGCATCACGGCGAAAGTGGTGATCGCGGCGTTGATCTGTTTCTTCCCGACGCTGGTGAACATGGTGCGCGGCCTGCAATCGGTCAGCCCGCAGGCGCTGGAACTGGCGCGGATCCTGTCAGCCTCGAAATCCGAGGTCTTCTGGAAGATGCGCCTGCCGTCCTCGCTGCCGTTTCTGTTCTCGGCGCTGAAGATCTCGGCCACCACGTCGGTCATCGGGGCGATCGTGGGCGAATGGGTCGGTGCGGACCTGGGGCTTGGGGCGCTGATCATCGACGCGACCTTCAACTTCAACTCGCCGCTGCTCTACGCGACCGTGTTCATGTCCTCGGGTCTATCGGTGATCATGTTCGCAACCGTCGCCACCATCGAGCGCGCCGTAATCCGTTGGTAGCCTAAGTCGCTGTCCTAACTCAACAATTCGCGCCCCGACCTTCACAGGCATCGCGGCGCCACAGAGGGAGTTTGTCCGAAATGACCGACCGTATCAAAGACCACGTCAGCTGCCGATCCGAACAGATCCCTGTTGTCGCCGACACCGATGTCGTCGTCGTGGGCGCCGGGCCGGCGGGTGTCACAGCCGCCGTCTCGGCCGCGCGCAACGGAGCCTCGGTGACCCTTCTGGAACGCTACCACCACCTGGGCGGCATGGCCTCGGGCGGCATGGTGCTGGTGCTGGACGACATGGTGAACGAGGGCAACGAGATCGTCACCACCGGCATCGTCAACGAATTCGTCGACCGGATGGAACGCCAGGGCGGCGCCGTCTACCCGCCCAGCCAGGATTGCCTGACAAACTGGGACATGTGGAAGAAATGGTCCCGTTGGGGGTGCATCGACTTCCACAAGTCCGGCATGCCGCAGCCGATCATCCACGCCGTCGCCTTCGATCCCGACGCATGGAAGCGCACCAGCCTGGACCTCGTGCGAGAGGCGGGCGTGAACCTGCGCACCCATTCGTGGTTCTCGGAAGCGATGGTTGAGGATGGCCGCGTCACCGGCATCATCTGCCAGACCAAGCTGGGCCGTC
>JBFHFG010000546.1:0-2804 GCA_041583815.1 Halovulum sp. | reverse complement strand
GCTGGCGGTCCGGATCGGCCTTGAGACCGAGCTTGCCAACCTTTCGGACGCCGATCTGGAGCAGGCCGCGGAATGCCTGACGGCGCTGACGGTTCGTCCTTCCGGGACAGAAGGGTTTGCAAAGGCCGAGGTGACGGCCGGGGGCATCAGCACCGCCGAGCTGTCCTCCAAGACGATGGAGGCGCGCAAGATGCCCGGGCTTCACGCCATCGGCGAGGCGGTCGATGTCACCGGCTGGCTCGGCGGCTACAATTTCCAGTGGGCATGGTCGTCCGGCGTGGCCGCTGGCGAGGCGATCGCAGCGCGGGCGCGCTGACGCTGCGGGCAGAGTATCGCTGCAACGGGGCATTTGCGGCCCCGGCTTTCACTATCCCAAATTTCGCTGGCGGGCATCGTTTCCTGTGCCAAAGCGGATGCGTGAGTGTGCGAATTCGCGGTAGCCAAACCGTACAGGGTTTGGTACGCATCAATTTGTAGATACAAATTAGTACGGAAGCACTTTCCGATGGGCGCCACGGCGATCCAATCCATGCAGCCGCAGGCGCGCCGGTTCGTCGCGCGCCACGCCGTCGCGCAACTGATCCTGTGGTCGGGCCTCTACTACCTGCTGCCAGCCCTGCTGCCTGCGATGCTCTCAAGTACCGGCTGGTCCGAGATCGCGGTCTCGGCTTCTGTCACGGCGGGGTTCCTGTTGTGGGCCGTTCTGTGCCCGTTCGCGGGAAACCTGGTTGATCGGGGGGATTTCGGCGTAACGATGCGGGCGGCGGGGGCGGTCGGGGCAGTCCTGCTTCTGGTGGCCGCGACCACGCAAAGCTGGATGGTCGCCTGTGCGGCGCTGCTGTTGCTTGGCGGCCCCATGGCCATGACCCTGTACGACCCCTGTTTCAGCGTCATGATCCGGCGTTTCGGTCCTGGACCGGTGTCGCGGCGAGCGATCACGTCGGTCACGCTCGTGGCTGGTTTCGCGACGCTCGTGACCTTTCCGACCGTTGCATGGATGCTTGCGGCAGGCCTGTCCTGGCGCTGGATCATGGTTCTGTTCGCGGCGGCAGTTCTGGCCGCGGTCCTGATCCTGCCACGCGAAACCGACGACGTGCCATCGCCTGCGCGAACCATCCGCGCGCCCGGCATTTCCGTGGGTAAACGAGGTCGGACGCTGGCAATCGGCGTCGCCTTTGCATTGATCATGTTCGGCCATGCGCTGTTGCTGTTCCAGCTTCCTGCGCAACTTGTCCGCGCTGGTGGAGATGCCACCGCACTGATGCTACCGATGGTGCTGGGACCTGCCCAGATCGCGGGCCGGCTGGTCTGGCAGGCTGTGCAAAAGGTCCTGAGGCTGGAGACCGCCGCAATCGGCCTGTTCGGTCTGATGTGCCTCCCGCCCCTGATCCTGCTTCTCGGCGATGGGATGGCCATCGTCCTGATCGCGCTTGTCGTGCAGGGCGCTGGCTATGGCGTGCACACCATTCTCAGGCCGGTGCTTTCCGCCGAATGGCTGCCTGCTGAGGGATTCTCGCGCCGGCTTGGCGTGATCGCGATGACGGGACTGTTGATGATGGCCGTCGCCCCGCTGATCGGGGCCTGGGCCGCGGCCAGCTTCGGCTTCACGGCCCTGCTGTCGCTGGTGCTGGTGGCGGATCTGGCGGGGCTGGCGGTGCTGATCGTTCTAGCGATCAGGACAGGGCGGGGAGGCTGACATGAGCGATGTTTTCTGCGCAGGCGGCGCAATGACGCCCTTCAATCGGCGCAAGGACGGTAGTTCCTGGCGCGACTGGTGCATCGATGCGTTTCGCGGCGCGCTGGCCGATGCGGATCTGGGTGCTGCGGATATCGATGCGCTGGTATTGGCCAGCGAAAGCGATTTCTTCTCGATGCAGTTGAACCCGGTGGCGTTGATCGCTGACGAACTGGGCCTGCACGGCATCCGCCTGCAGCGGGCCGAAGGCGGCGGCGCGACCGGGCACGTCGCAGTGCAGGCAGGGGCGGCTCTGATTGCCGCCGGGCTGGCGCGGCGGGTGGCTGTGCTTGGGGTCGAGGCGTCTGCCTCGCATCTGGACGGCGCGACCGTCGGCGCGCTGTACGGCATGTCCTACGATGCCTGGGCCGAGGGGGCGACGGGCATCGGATCGGCCTCGATCTACGCGCTATCGGTCCTGGCCTACATGGCCGAAACCGGCGCGACCGAGGTGGATTTTGCAAGGATCGCCGCGCGGAACCGGCAGAACGCGCGACACAACCGGTTCGC
Organism: Halovulum sp.; assembly: GCA_041583815.1. Classification (GTDB taxonomy): domain Bacteria; phylum Pseudomonadota; class Alphaproteobacteria; order Rhodobacterales; family Rhodobacteraceae; genus Halovulum. The sequence continues at coordinate 559 of JBFHFG010000546.1, read as the reverse complement.
GCACCTGCCGCTCGATGTGACCGCGGATGATGTGCTGGCCTCGCCTGCCGTTTCGTCCCCGTATCGACGCCTGGACTGTTCGCCGCTTAGCGATGGCGCGGCCTGCGTGATCCTGGGCTGCGCGGCTGACCTGCCCGCCAATGGGCGGGGGCGTGCGCGGCTGGCCGGTATGGGCATCGCGAACGACCGGGTGCGTCTAGGCGACCGGCCAGCGCCGGGGCGGTTCCAGGCCAAGGCGCAAGCGATGAGGGAAGCGCTGGGCCAGGCTGCCTGCGCGATCTCGGATATCGGACTGGCCGAGGTGTATGACAGCTTTTCGGGTGCGCAGCTTCAGGCACTCGATGCGCTGGGGCTTGCGGATGACGTGGTCGCCGCCGAGCGTGCAGGCCGGTTCTGTGCTGATGGCGCCCTGCCGGTGAACCTGTCCGGCGGGCTGCTGGGGCAGGGGGCGCCCGTTGGCGCGACGGGTGTCGCGCAGGTACTGGCCGCCGCACAGCAACTCGAAGGGCGATACCACGGGTTGCGCCCGTCTGTCCTGCCGCGTTTCGCGCTGGTCGAT
>JBFHFG010000545.1:0-2818 GCA_041583815.1 Halovulum sp. | reverse complement strand
TGCTGACCGCGCGGGGCGACAGCGAGGACCGAATCAAGGGGCTGGAGGCCGGGGCCGACGATTACCTGCCGAAACCGTTCGAACCGCGCGAACTGCTGCTGCGGATCAATGCCATCCTGCGCCGGGTGCCGCGCACCGACGGGCAGAACGAGCCGCCCAAGACGCTGCAGATGGGCGCGATCCGGTATGACATGGTGCGCGGAGAGCTTTGGCAGGGGCAGGACATGATCCGGCTGACCGCCACGGAAAGCGCGCTGATGCGGATCTTCTCGGCCCGCCCGAACGAGGCGATCAGTCGGACCCAGCTGGTGCAGGACCTGGGCCGCGACGACGGTCAGGCGCAGGAGCGGGCGGTGGACGTGCAGATCACGCGCCTGCGCCGCAAGATCGAGGCCGATCCCAAGACCCCCCGCTACCTTCAGACGGTGCGCGGCGCGGGCTACATGCTGGCCCCGGACTGACGTCGCGCAGTGAAAGGGAAGCGACCTTGTCGCGCAATGATTTCACCGTGCAAACCGGGATTTTCATAGTGAAAACCCCCTTAAGCCTTTGAAATCAAAAGAAGACAGTTCGTAAATGGAACATTAACGGCCGTCAGGGCGCGAATTGCACTGTCCGGCAGGCGGTATCATGCCCGCTGCGGCGGGCGGCGTCAGTCGCGGATCTCGTCCGGGTCGACGCCCCAGATGCGTTCCTTCTTGACCCAGCCAGTCAGGTGGTCGGCGGTGACCTCGCACCAGTTGGGCTTGCAGTCGCCCAGACGGGCGACGACGCCCGCCTCGGCGCGGGCGACGATGCGGGCGTCGGGCTCCGGCGCACGGCGCAGCGGCGCCTGGTCGTCCGTCACCAGCACGTAGCGTGCGCCCGACAGCAGCGAGTAGTGGATCCAGCCGCCCGCGCCCTCGATATCGCGCACACGGCGCCAGTGGCCGTATTCGGCCGTGATCTGCACCGGCAGGTGCCGGCGCTGGAAAACCCAGTCGATCCGGTGGCTGAGGCTGGGCCCGCGACGGACGTTCGCCTCGGACGCCTTGATCGAGACATAGCGCGGGATCGGCAGGTTCGTCACCGCGCCACGGGTCACTTCCTCCTGCGCGGGGACCGGTGCCGCGAGGAGCAGGACAAGCGCCGTGATGATGCCGTGCAGCCTGCTGCGCATCCGCTGTTTCTGCCTCATGCCGGGGGTTTCTGTTGTCGACCCCGCGTGCCATAAATCGGGAAAGACCATAGCCCGCCGCGCGGGTGGAAGGAACGGGAACGGGCATGCCAGGCAAGAAATTGAAGGTCATTGTGACCCGAAAGCTACCGGAGCCGGTGGAAACCCGGCTTCACGAGCTGTTCGACGCCGAACTGAACGAGACCGACGCGCCGATGGGCCGCGACGCGCTGGCCGATGCGATGGGCCGCGCCGATGTGCTGGTTCCGACCCTGACAGACAAGATCGATGCCGCCCTTCTGGCGCAGGCGGGCGAGCGGCTGAAGCTGCTGGCGAACTACGGCGCCGGCTTTGACCATATCGACGTTCAGACCGCCCGCAGCCGGGGCATCACCGTCACCAACACCCCCGGCGTGCTGGCCGAGGATACCGCCGACATGGCGATGGCGCTGATCCTGGGCGTGCCGCGCCGCCTGAAAGAGGGCGCGCTGCTGCTGGACTCAGGCGACTGGCAGGGCTGGTCGCCCACGGCGTTGATGGGCCACCGGATCGGCGGCAAGCGGCTGGGCATCCTGGGGATGGGCCGGATCGGCCAGGCCGTCGCCCGCCGCGCCCGTGCTTTCGGCCTGCAGATCCATTACCACAACCGCCGCCGCCTGCGCCCCGAGCAGGAAGAGGCGCTGGAAGCCACCTGGTGGGAAAGCCTGGACCAGATGCTGGCGCGGGTGGACATCCTGTCGGTGAATGCGCCGCACACGCCGTCGACCTTCCACCTGCTGAACGCGCGGCGGCTGAAGCTGAAGAAACCCAGCGCCTACGTGGTGAACACCTCGCGCGGGGAGGTGATCGACGAGAACGCCCTGACCCGGATGCTGCGCGCGGGCGAACTGGCCGGCGCGGGGCTGGACGTGTTCGAGCATGGCCACAACGTGAATCCGCGCCTGCGCGAGCTGCCCAACGTGCTGCTGCTGCCGCACATGGGCTCGGCCACGGTCGAGGGGCGGCTGGAGATGGGCGAGAAGGTCATCATCAACATCAAGACCTTTGCCGACGGGCATCGCCCCCCTGATCAGGTCGTTCCGTCCATGCTTTGATCACAATCTGCTGCTAATCCGGCTGCGACGGTAAAGGAGTAGCTGGTTTTGGAGTGGTTCTGGAACTGGGGGCCGATTGCGGCCCTGCAGGGCGTGGCGGATGAAACGCGGCAGGTCGATCCGGTCTGGCTGCTGGTCGGTGTGATGCTGCTGGTGTTCGCGCTGATCTGGGCGCTGAACCGTCCGCCGACCGTACGGGACAACCGGTCCATGGGGCAAAGCTATCGCGGCAAGCTGTCGCCAAAGACCCTGCACAAGATGCTGGCCCCGCCGGAGCGGCGGCGCACCCGGTCCCGGGACGAGTTGTACGAGGCCGTCCAGCGGTCGCGCCGGGCCCATGCGCGGGGCGAGGTGCGCAAGCAGAAGGACATCGACGCATTGCTGGAAGCAGAGGCGAACGAGCGCGCAAATGCCGCTTTCGCCGAGCCCGAGAACCCGCACGCCGAAAAGTAGCCGCGCCGCCCCTGGCGGAATGCGCCTTCTAGGACGGCCCGCACACCTTGCAGCCGGGATTGCGGGCGATGCGGACCTTGCGCGTTTCCGTCCAGAGCGCATCGTAGATCAGCAT
>JBFHFG010000544.1:0-2831 GCA_041583815.1 Halovulum sp. | reverse complement strand
CGCCGACCTCGACATTGTCCATGACGATTTCGCCCGTGATCGAGGCGCGCAAGGACAACTTGCCATCGATCTTCGGCGCAGAAAGGCCCTTCAGGCCCTTGTCCAGGACGAAGCCGCGCACCCGGCCATCATGCGCCTCGGACCTGGCCCAGACCACGAACACATCCGCGATCGGCGCATTCGAGATCCACATCTTCGAACCGATCAGACGATAGCCGCCGTCGGTACGGATCGCGCGCGTTTTCATCCCGCCAGGGTCGGACCCTGCGTCGGGCTCGGTCAGGCCGAAGCAGCCGATCAACTCTCCGCTGGCAAGGCCGGGAAGGTACTTCTGCCTTTGCGCATCGGACCCGTAGGCAAGGATCGGGAACATCACCAGGCTGGACTGGACCGACATCATCGAACGATAGCCGGAATCCACGCGCTCCACCTCGCGCGCGACTAGGCCGTAGGCAACATAGGATGCTTCGGCACCGCCGAACTGTTCGGGGACGGTTACGCCCAGCAGACCGGCCGCGCCCATTTCGCGGAAGATGTCCGGGTCCGTATGCTCGTCCAGATAAGCTTTCTCGACCCGGGGCTGAAGGTGGTCGCGAGCGAAGGCGGCGGCGGCATCGCGGACCATCCGCTCGTCTTCGGTCAACTGGTCGTCCAGCAGAAACGGGTCCGACCAGGAAAACGGCTGTCCCTTGAACGCGGCGTCCAGCATGTTCGGTCCTTTCCAGTCAGCCCAAAAACGGGCGCGGACCCGTCGCCGCGCCGATGTCTGATTAGCTGACAGGCTTACAAGACCCGGTCAAGCGCCCGCCCGTCAGATCGCCGCCGCGATACCGTCGATCACCCCGGAACCAAGCGGGCTTTCCAGTGCATCAAGGTTCCGATCCAGCGACCGCACCTTTCCGGTGCCCAGCAGGATCGACGCCACCTGGGGATAACGCAGCCCGAAATGCAGCGCCGCTGTCGCCAGGGGAACACCAGCCTCTGTAGCGCGATCTTGCAGACGCTGCGCCTGATCGAGAATTTTCTGCGATGCCGGGGCGTAGTCATACGTCGCCCCTTCGACGGGGCCCGTCGCAAGGATCCCCGAGTTGAACACGCCCCCCAGAACCAGGCTCGTACCTTCGGCCTCACAGCGCGCCAGAAGAGCGTCCTCGGCGCTGCGGTCCAGAAGCGTCAGCCGACCGGCCAGCAGGATCACATTTAACCGGGCGTGTTCCATGATCCGCAGGCAGATCTCGTTCTCGTTCACGCCAAGCCCGAACGCGCGGATCCGGCCACCTGCCTTGAGTTGCTCCAGCCGCGCGATGCCGCTGTCCAGCAACTGGTCCAGGTGACCGGCATTGGCCTCAGCCCCGTGGCAGTATTCGCCGATGTCATGAACGTAGAGAATGTCGATCGTCGATGTTCCCAGCCGTTCGCAGCTTTGCTCGAACGCCGCCTCGATCCCGTCGCCCGAGTAGTCGTAGCGCACATCATTGGGGAGCGGGTCGACGAACCCGTCGGCAGTGTCTCGCTGCTGCCCCGGCGAAAGAAGCCGGCCGACCTTGGTCGACACGACGTATTGGTCCCGATCCTGCTGCCTGAGAAACTTGCCCAGCCGCGCCTCGGACAGGCCCCGCCCGTAATGGGGCGCAGTGTCGAAATACCGGATGCCACGCTGCCAGGCACGTGCCAGCACCGCCTGCGTATCCGCGTCCTCGATCCGCCGATAAAGGTTGCCCAGTGCGCTGCACCCGAACGAGACTTCGGTTACCCGAAGATCCGTTTGACCGATACGGTTGGTCTTCATCTGCCCCCCTATACTGTCGAATTGCGCGCAACCCGGCGCCCCTTGGAATGACATGTGAGGTAGCGGAGTTCAGTTTTTAATGCAAAGTAAGTTTTGACCATCCTCTGCGATGATCCGTGCTCGTTCGACCGTCCCCCGCCAAGTTCCACGTTGCCGCCTAGCGCGGATCGGATACGTTCAACCGACAAAACTCAGGATTTTGACCACAAGGGACAGCACTTCGTATGAACCGTCTTGAAGGAAAATCAGCCCTGATCACCGGCGCTGCGCGCGGCATCGGCCGTGGGTTTGCCGAGGCCTATGTCCGCGAGGGCGCGACCGTCGCCATCGGGGACATCAACCTGGACGCGGCCAAGACCGCAGCGCAGGAGATCGGCGACGCCGCCTACGCGGTGCACTTGGACGTCACCCGGCAGGACAGCATTGACACCGCCATCAGCGCGGTGGCCAAAAGGGCCGGCAAGCTGGACATCCTTGTCAACAACGCGGCCCTGTTCGACGCCGCCGAGACCGTCGACATCACGCGCGAAAGCTATGAAAAGCTCTATTCCGTCAACGTGGCGGGCACGCTGTTCACGATGCAGGCAGCGGCACGGCAGATGATCGCACAAGGCCACGGTGGCAAGATCATCAACATGGCCAGCCAGGCCGGACGACGCGGCGAAAGCCTGGTGCTGGTCTATTGTTCGACCAAGGCTGCGGTAATCTCGATGACGCAGTCGGCGGGGCTGAACCTGATCAAGCATGGCATCAACGTGAATGCAATCGCCCCCGGCGTGGTCGACGGCGAACACTGGGACCACGTCGACTCAATGTTCGCCAAGCTGGAGGGCAAAGAGCCAGGCCAGAAGAAGGCGGAGGTCGCCGCGGGTGTCCCCGCGGGCAGGTTCGCCACCCCAGACGACCTGACCGGCATGGCGGTCTTCCTGGCCAGCGACGAAGCCGACTACATCGTGGCGCAGACCTACAACGTGGACGGTGGCCAATGGATGAGCTGATCGCTCTTTCCCGCGCCAGCCTTGCAAAGCTGCCGGAAGGGATT
>JBFHFG010000543.1:0-2843 GCA_041583815.1 Halovulum sp. | reverse complement strand
GCGCTGCTGGGCGGGCAGCACTCGGCCTATCGCGACGCGGTTCTGCTGAACGCGGCCGCCGCGCTGGTGATCGCTGGGGTTGCCGCCGACCTGCGCGACGGCGTGGCGAAAGCCGCCGAGAGCATCGACAGCGGGGCCGCCAAGGCCAAGGTCGAGGGGCTGGCACGGGCGTCGAAGGGCGCATGAGCCTGGATACCTCGCGCCTCGGCGGTTGGGGCGGGCTGCCGTTCTTTCGCGATACGCTGCCGGGAATTGCTACGCAGCTTTACGGCGAAGTCCTGCCTCCCGCACGGCAGGTCTTTGCCGCGCTGGAGCTGACCCAGCCCGAAGACGTGCGCGTGGTCATCCTGGGCCAGGACCCGTATCCGACGCCGGGGCACGCACACGGGCTGGCGTTTTCGGTCGAGCCGCAGGTGCGGCCCCTGCCCCGGTCCTTGACCAACATTTACACGGAGATGCAGGACGATCTGGGAATGCGCCCCAATGACGGTGATCTGCGGCCCTGGGCCCGCCAGGGCGTGCTGCTGCTGAACACCGCGCTGACGGTGCCCTCGGGCGCGGCGGGCGGGCACATGAAACTGGGCTGGGACCAATTGGCCCGGCAGGTGCTGGCGGCGCTGGACGACCGACCTCGAGCCTTCCTGCTGTGGGGGCGGCCTGCGCAGAAACTGGCGGCAGGTGTCGATCCGGCGCGGCATCTGAAGATCGAGACGGCACATCCCTCGCCCCTGTCCGCGCGGCGTGGATTCTTCGGCTCGAAGCCCTTCAGCCGGGTGAATACATGGTTGGAAAGCCAGGGCGAACCCGCCATAAGCTGGGCGGGAACGGAGGATACATGACGCAGACCGTGCTGGACCGCATCAAGGCCTACAAGCTGGAAGAAATCGCCGCCGCGAAGGCCGCGCGCCCGATTGCGGGTGTCGAGGCCGAGGCCAAGGCCGCCCCGGCACCGCGTGACTTCACCGCCGCGCTGCGCGGCGCGCAGGACGGAGGCTATGGGCTGATCGCCGAGGTCAAGAAAGCCTCGCCCTCCAAGGGATTGATCCGGCCCGATTTTGATCCGCCGGCACTGGCGCAAGCCTACCAGGCGGGCGGCGCATCCTGCCTGTCGGTGCTGACCGATACGCCATCTTTCCAGGGTAGTCCGGACTACCTGCGCGCGGCGCGGGCGGCGGTCGATCTGCCGATCCTGCGCAAGGATTTCATGTATGACACCTACCAGGTGGCCGAGGCGCGGGCCTGGGGGGCGGACTGCATCCTAATCATCCTCGCCTCGGTCTCGGACGCGCAGGCCGCCGAGCTTGAAGACGCCGCGCATGGCTGGGGCATGGCCGCGCTGCTGGAAGTTCACGACGGCGAGGAACTGGACCGGGCGCTGGATCTGAAATCGCCGCTGATGGGAATAAACAACCGCAATCTCAAGACCTTCGAGACGTCCTTGCAGACGACGCTCCACCTTGCGCCGCGGGTGCCGGGGGACCGACTGGTGATCTCGGAAAGCGGGCTGTTCACCCCTGCCGACCTTGCCCGGATGGCCGAAGCGAACGTGCGCAGCTTCCTGATCGGCGAAAGCCTGATGCGCCAGGACGATGTCGAGGCCGCGACCCGCGCCCTGCTGACTGGCGCGCCGGAGTCCGTTTGACAAAGGAATTTCGATGAAAGAGCCCGGAAAGCTGACCCATTTCGACGAGGCCGGCGCGGCGCAGATGGTCGACGTGTCGGAAAAGCCCGTCACCTCGCGCACCGCGACCGCCATCGCGCAGATCCGCATGCAACCCGAAACGCTGGCGCTGATCCGCGAGGGGCGCGCCAAGAAGGGCGATGTTCTGGCCGTGGCGCGGCTGGCTGGCATCATGGCTGCGAAGAAGACGCACGACCTGATCCCGCTGTGCCACCCGCTGGCCCTGTCGAAGGTCACACTGGAACTGACCCCGGCAGAGGCCCCGCCCCGCGTTGAAATTTCGGCCACGGTCAAGACCTCGGGCCAGACCGGCGTCGAGATGGAGGCGCTGACCGCCGCCACCGTCGCTGCGCTGACCGTCTATGACATGGTCAAGGCCGTGGACCGCGGGATGGAGATTACCGGCGCGCGGCTGACCTTCAAGGACGGCGGCGCTTCGGGCCGGTTCGAAGCACCATGATCTCGGTCGAGGAGGCGCGGGCGCGTATCCTCGCGCCGATCTCGCCACTGCCTGCCGAAACGGTGTCTCTGGCGCATGCCGCTGGTCGCGTTCTGGCCGAGCCGGTTACCTCTCGCCGCACACAGCCCCCGTTCGACGCTTCCGCCATGGATGGCTATGCCGTGCGCCGGGACGAGGCGCATCCGGGTGCCGTGCTTCAGGTGATCGGCGAAAGCGCCGCAGGGTCGCGGTTTGAGGGCGCGGTCGGCCGCGGTCAGGCGGTACGCATCTTCACCGGTGCGCCGGTGCCCGAAGGCGCGGATGACGTGCTGATTCAAGAGGATGCGGACCGCGACGGCGACCGCATCACCGTGCGCGAGGGTCGCGACCAGAAACGTCACATCCGCCCGGCGGGCGACGATTTCGCTGCCGGGGCCGCGTTTCCCGGCCTTGGCCCGCTGGCTCCGACGGATATCGCTCTGCTTGCTGCGATGAACCATGCGGACCTGTCCGTGCGCCGCCGTCCGGTGGTCGCGCTGATCGCCACCGGCGACGAACTGGTGATGCCGGGGGCCGAACCGGGCCCGGACCAGATCGTGAGTTCCAACAACTTCGGCCTGGCAGCCATGCTGGCGCGTGCCGGTGCGTTGCCGCGCATCCTGCCGATTGCGGCCGACCAGCCGGAAAGCTTGGCGACGCTGTTCGCCCTGGCCTCGGACGCCG
>JBFHFG010000542.1:0-2847 GCA_041583815.1 Halovulum sp. | reverse complement strand
CAATGGGACTGCGTCATCCCCTAGATATGGGGCACATCGCGCTAGATTTCATCTTCAAGGCCCTTGGAAGGAGCGTCGCCGCCATGCTGTCCCGCGGGAACACCGTGAAACTGGTCATTGCCGTCGCGGCCGTCGCCGCCCTGGCCTCGGCCATCAGCGGGCGCTGGTCACTGCTGTTCATCTCGCTGGTGACAATGGCCCTGTCGATGGCCCCGATCGCCTTTGCCCAAGGGCTTGGGCTGCGTATTCCCATGCCTTTCGTCGTGTGGATCGTCGCCTTCATCTTCGGCTCGATCTTCATGGGGGAAGCATTTGATTTCTATGAGAAAGTCTGGTGGTGGGATATTGCGCTGCACGGCTTTTCGGCGGTCGGTTTCGGGCTACTGGGGTTCCTGTTCGCCTTCATGCTGTTCGAGGGCGACAGGTTTGCCGTTCCGGCCTCGGCGCTGGCGGTAATCGCGTTCTCGTTCGGTTTGAGCATCGGCGCCCTGTGGGAGATCTTCGAATATTCCGTCGACCAGATTTTCGGCGCGAACATGCAAAAGACCGGGCTGGACGACACGATGGGCGACCTGATGGTCGACACGCTGGGGGCTGGGCTCGGGGCCGCGTCGGGGTATCTCTACATGAAGGGCCAGCGTTTTCTGACCGCCGACCTGATCGCCACCTTCATCGAGAGCAACCGTCAGCTCTATCGCAAGGCGCGCAAGCGGGGGCGCCATCGCTGAGGCTCAGTCCGGCTCGGACTGGGCGCCCCGTTCTCGGTAGGGGGTGGTGCCGAACTGCGCCCGATAGCATTTCGAGAAATGTGAGGGCGAAGCGAAGCCGCAGGCCAGTGCCACGTTGATCACGCTCATGTCGGTTTGCAGCAGCAGGTTCCGCGCCCGGTTCAGCCGCAGTTCCATGTAATACCGCTTGGGGCTGCGGTTCAGATAGCGGCGGAACAGCCGCTCCAGCTGCCGCGTTGACATGCCGACATCCGCCGCCAGCACCGAGGGCGAGACCGGCTCTTCGATGAAGCTTTCCATCTTCTCGATGACCGTCGACAGCTTGGGGTGGCGCACGCCGATCCGGGTGGGGATCGACAGGCGCTGCTCGTCCCGTTCGGACCGGATCGAGGTATGGATCATCTGGTCGGCGACGGCATTGGCCAGCGGCGTGCCGTGATCCTTGGCGATCAGCCGCAGCATCAGGTCGCTGGGCGTGGTCCCGCCCGATGCGGTCAAGCGGTTGCCGTCGATGACGAACACGTTCTGCGTCAGCTCTACCTCGGGGAACTCCTCGGCAAAGCTGTCGCGGTTGTCCCAGTGGATCGTGGCGCGGCGGCCTTCCAGCAACCCGGCCATGGCCAGCGCCTGCGCGCCGGTGCAGATCGCGCCGATGGTCGCGCCCTTGCGGCTTTCGCGGCGCAGCCAGTTCAGCACCGGGCCGGTGACCGCGCGCTTCACGTCGACGCCGCCGACCACGATCACCGTGGAATCGCGCGGCAGGTCGTCCAGCCCGCAGTCCGGCGTGATCGCCATCCCGGCAGAGCAGGGCACCGGCGCGCCGTTCTCGGCCACGACCTTCCATTCGTACAACGGTTTCTTGGCGATCCAGTTGGCCAGCCGCAGCGGCTCCAGGGCGCTTGCGAACGCCAGCAGCGTGAAATGTTCCAGCAACAGGAACACGTACGGCCTTGGGCGTTCTTCTGGGTCGTTCATACTGGTCTCACCGCCCTTCGTCAGAGCATTGGAATTGTCTTCGCGCTGGGGCGTCAAGCGCGAAACGCCGCGCGGGGCAAGAATCGACCCGAATTCTGCCTGCTGCGCTGGTCAATCCCCTCGGCATTAATTATAGGTGCTTCCCGCAACTTCACTTTGACTCGGGGAGCGAGATCATGACCACAGCATGGTCCAAGAGCGGCTGGCGCACGAAAGAGCGGATCCAGATGCCCGACTATACCGACGCCGATGCGCTTCGGTCGGTCGAGCAGCGCCTTGCAAGCTATCCGCCCCTGGTCTTCGCGGGCGAGGCCCGCAAGCTGCGTGCGGAACTGGCCGAGGTCGCCAATGGCCAGGCGTTCCTGCTGCAGGGTGGCGACTGCGCCGAAAGCTTCGAGGAATTCTCGGCCGACCTGATCCGCGACACCTACAAGGTGATGCTGCAGATGGCCGTGGTCCTGACCTTCGGCGCCAAGCTGCCGGTGGTGAAGATCGGCCGCATGGCCGGCCAGTTCGCCAAGCCGCGCTCCGCGCCGACAGAGGTCAAGGATGGCGTCGAGTTGCCCAGCTACCGCGGCGACATCATCAACGACATCGGCTTCAACCCTGAATCGCGGATCCCCGATCCGAACCGGATGCTGCAGGCCTACACCCAGGCGGCGGCATCGCTGAACCTGCTGCGCGCGTTCAGCCAGGGCGGTTTCGCCGACATCGCTCGCGTGCATTCCTGGACCCTGGGCTTCACCCAGGACGCGCCGGGCTACGAGAAATACCACGCGCTGGCGAACCGGATCTCGGAAAGCCTGGAGTTCATGCAGGCTGCGGGTGTCACCGGCGATACCGTCGACAGCCTGCACCGGGTGGAGTTCTACACCAGCCACGAGGCGCTGCTGCTCGAATACGAAGAGGCGCTCTGCCGCACCGATTCGACCACCGGCCTTCCGGTGGCGGGCTCGGGTCACATGATCTGGATCGGCGACCGCACCCGTCAGCCCGACGGCGCGCATGTCGAATTCTGCCGCGGGGTGCAGAACCCGATCGGCCTGAAATGCGGCCCCTCGATCTCCGAGGATGACCTGCTGCGCCTGATCGACACGCTGAACCCGCATAACGAGGCCGGGCGCCTGACCCTGATCGCGCGCTT
>JBFHFG010000541.1:0-2866 GCA_041583815.1 Halovulum sp. | reverse complement strand
CTTCGTCGTCGCCGACGCCCTGTTCCACCGGGCGATCCTTCGCGCCGCGAACAACGATCTGTTGCGGGCGCTTGAAGGGGTGATCTTCTCGGCTTTGTTGGGCTCGATCCGCCTGACGAACCAGGATCCGCGCGACAACGAAACATCGATTCCGTTCCACCGCGAAGTGACCGAGGCGATAATGGCGCGCGACGGCGCTCTGGCTGAGGCACGGATGGAACGGTTGCTCGGCGATACACAAAAACGTCTGGGAGGACAGTTGAAGAATGCCTGAAAGTGCAATGACGGACTGATCCGCGTCCGGCCCGCGCCACCGCCAGATACGGTGACGCCCGACCGTTAACGATAGCAATTCAATTCCCGTGATCCGGCGCCGATGTAGCGACTGGAAACGGAGAAGCCGTGCCGGATTTCACCGGCGCAATCCCGGCACCTGGATGCCTGGTCCGCGAAACACGTTTCGCGGGACGGGGAAGGTGCGCCCGAAATACCGAGCATCAAGGGAGGAAACAGATGCCGAAATCATACCTGAAAACCGTTCTTCTGAGCGGTGCCGCGACCCTCGCACTGGCGGGCTCTGCAGCCGCCGAGGACCTGGTGGCCATGCTGCTGCCCGAGAACGTCAACCCGCGCTGGGAAAGCCAGGACGCGGCGTTCTTCGTCGAGGCGATGAAGCAGCTTGCACCCGACGCGCGGGTCGAGGTGTTCAACGCCAACAACGACACCGCGGCCCAGCAGCGTCAGGCCGAACAGGCGTTGACCCGTGGCGCCAAGGTTCTGGTGGTTGTCCCCATCGACGGCGAGGCTGCAGCGATCATCGCTGACCAGGCCGAGGAAGCTGGCGTTCCGGCAATCGCCTATGACCGGATGATGCAATCCGAGAACACCGATTTCTGGGTCCAGGCCGATATGTTCGCGACCGGCGCGACGCAGGCGCAGCACGTGGTCGACAACACCGAGTCCGGTGACACGCTTGTGCTGCTCAAGGGGTCGCCCACCGACCCGAACGCGGCGGTGATCGCCGCCGGGCAGATGTCGGTGCTTCAGCCGCTGTTCGACTCGGGCGAGCGCGTGCTGGGCTACGAGAACTGGACGCAAGGTTGGGATCCGGCAATCGCCCGGCGCTCGATGGATCAGGCGCTGACCCAACTCGACAACAACGTTCAGGGCGTAGTGTCGTCCAATGACGGCAACGCCGCCGCCGCCATTGCCGCGCTGGAAGAGCAGGGTATGAACGGCAAGCTGCCCGTCTCGGGGCTGGATTGCACCGTGCAGGCGCTGCAGTTGATCCTGCTGGGCGAGCAGACCCAGTCTGTCTGGCGCCCGTTCAAGGAAATGGCGACCGTCACCGCGCAGGTGACTGCCGCGATCCTGCACGGCGAGGATACCGCGCCGCTGGTTCAGGGCACGGTCGAAAACGCCGTCGGGGCGCAGATCCCCTTCGTTCCGGTCGCGCACTACTCGGCCGTGGGCGAAGAGGGCGTCGCCTACGTGATCGAGAATGATCCGTCGATCACCCGCGAAGCCGTCTGCGAAGGCGCCGCTGCCGAAACCGCCTTCTGCAAGGGCTGATCCGGCAGATGAGCAAGTTAGATGACAGGAAGGTGGGGCCCAAGGCCCCGCCCGCCCATCTGAAAGTCACCGGGGTGCGCAAGCGCTTCGGTGGCGTCGAGGCGCTGCGCGGCGTCGACTTCGAAGTCGCGCGGGGCGAGGTGATGGCACTTGTGGGTGACAACGGCGCGGGGAAATCCACGCTGATGAAAGTGCTGGCGGGCGCGCACCGCGCCGATGCGGGGCAGTTCCTGCTGGACGGTCAGCCGATCGAGGTCGCCACGCCGCATGATGCGTTCGCGCATGGCATCCAGATCGTCTACCAGGACCTTGCTCTGTGCGAGAATCTGGATGTTTCGGCCAACCTGTCTTTGGGGGACGAACCGTCGCGTCCCGGCTGGACCTTCCTGCCGAAGGCATTGCGGCCTATCGACGAACTGGCGATGGAGGAAAAGGCCCAACGCGCCATCGATCGATTGCAGGTCCGTACACTGAAATCCGTTCGAGCCAAGGTTGGCGGGCTGTCCGGTGGCCAGCGCCAGGCCATTGCCATTGCGCGCGCGGTAGGGGCGGAAAGCTCGGTCGTGCTTCTGGACGAGCCGACCGCCGCGCTGGGTGTCGCGCAGACCCGACAGGTGCTGGACGTGGTCAAACGCCTGCGCGAGACGAACCACGCGGTCGTCTACATTTCACACAACCTTCGCGACATTTTCGAGGTCGCCGACCGGATAACGGTGCTGCGGCATGGCGCACATGTTGCCACCTGGCGGACGGCCGACACCACCCCGGACGAGATCGTCGTGGCGATGACCCGAGGTCTGGACGAGGGGGCGCCAAATGCAGCCTGAGTCTCGCCTGTCCCTGCTGGAGCGTTTCGGCCGCCTGCGTGAAACCCGCTTCGGCGCCTTCGTGCCCGTCTTCCTGGCACTGGTGGCGATCTGGGCCTATTTCGGCCTGACCGAGCCTGCGTTCATCAGTTCACGGAATTTCTATTACTTGTTCATGCAATCCGCTGTGGTCGGGACCCTGGCGGTCGGCATCACCATCGTTTTGCTGCTGGGCGACATCGACCTTTCGGCAGCGGCCACTGCCGGAGTTTGCGCCGCGCTGATGGCCGTTCTGATCGTGGCGGGCGTGCCGGGGCCCATTGCCTGCCTCGTAGCGATGGCGGCGGGGATTGTCATGGGCATCGCGCAAGGTGCGCTGGTCGCCTATGTCGGCATTCCGGCCTTCGTGGTTACGCTGGCAGGATTGCTGGGCTTCCAGGGCCTGATGCTGAAGATTCTCGGCATTCAGGGGGCGATCAACATGCGCG
>JBFHFG010000540.1:0-2871 GCA_041583815.1 Halovulum sp. | reverse complement strand
TCCCAGCCCCGAGATCATGCCCGAAGCCGCCCGCGAGGTTGCCCCGGATGCGATCATCGCCACCGGCCGCTCGGACTATCCGAACCAGGTCAACAACGTCCTGTGCTTCCCGTTCATCTTCCGCGGTGCGCTCGACGTCGGCGCGACCGAGATCAACGAAGAGATGAAAGTCGCCTGCGTCGAGGGCATCGCTGCACTGGCCCGCGCCTCGTCCTCGGCCGAGGCTGCCGCCGCCTACCAGGGCGAGAACCTTGTTTTTGGCGCCGACTACCTGATCCCCAAGCCGTTCGATCCGCGTCTGCTTGCGATCGTGGCGTCGTCCGTGGCCAAGGCCGCCATCGCCTCGGGCGTTGCGACCAAGCCGATGCCGGATATCGAGGAATACAAGCAGCAGCTGGACCAGTCGGTGTTCCGCTCGGCCATGATGATGCGCCGGGTGTTCGATGCGGCCCGCAACTCGGAACGCCGCATCGTCTTTGCCGAGGGCGAGGACGAGCGCGTGCTGCACGCCGCCCACGCGATGATCGAGGAAACCGTCGACAAGCCGATCCTTATCGGACGTCCCGAGGTGGTCGAAACCCGGCTGGAGCGTATCGGCCTGCCGATCCGCCCCGGCATCGACTTCGAGATCGTGAACCCCGAGAACGACCCGCGCTACCGCGATTACTGGGAAACCTACCACGGGCTGATGGCCCGGCGTGGCGTGACCCCGGACCTGGCCAAGGCGATCATCCGCACCAACACCACCGCCATCGGCGCGGTGATGGTCCACCGGGGCGAGGCCGACAGCCTGATCTGCGGCACCTTCGGCCAGTACCTGTGGCACCTGAAATACGTCTGTGAAGTGCTTGGAACCGAACAGCTTCACCCTGTTGGCGCGCTATCACTGATGATCCTGGAACGCGGCCCGCTGTTTATCGCCGACACCCAGGTTCACCCCGAACCCACGGCCGAGCAGATCGCCGAAAGCACCATCGCCGCTGCCCGCCACGTGCGCCGCTTCGGCCTGGACCCGGTGATCGCGCTGTGCTCGCACTCGCAGTTCGGCAACCTCGACACCGATAGCGGACGCAGGGTGCGCGGCGCGCTGGAGATCCTCGACAGCCAGCCCCGCGATTTCGCCTCCGAGGGAGAGATGCATTCCGACGCCGCGCTCGACCCGGACCTGCGCGAGCGGATCTTCCCCGGCAGCCGGATACAGGGACCGGCGAACACGCTGATCTTCGCAAACACCGATGCCAGCTCGGGCGTGCGGAACATCCTCAAATCCGCCGCCGGCGGGCTCGAGGTCGGTCCGATCCTGATGGGCATGGGCAACCGCGCGCATATCGTGACGCCCTCGATCACGGCGCGGGGGCTGCTGAACATCTCGGCGCTGGCTGGAACGCCGGTGGCGCATTACGGATAGGGGATGCGATGACAGGCGGCGCGGTTCAGGCAATTCTCGGGGCTTCGGCCCCCGCCTGTGCGCCGCCGCACGGCCCGCTCGGACCACACGGCGGCGCCGGTCGTGACGGCCTATTCGGCCTTGGGTTTCGGGCCCGGTTTCCCGGTTTTCTTGCCCGCGGGCTTCTTGTCGCCCATGGCTCTCGTGTCCTCTGTGCGCGGTGCGGCGGGATGCCGCACCTTTGGAAATTCGATACTCTGATCGCACTGCTTTGCAAGCAGATTCGGCGGCCCGCGCCCGCATCGGCGGCAACGCTCTGCCGAGCGGAATGGAGGTGCGCATGACCCTGTCCGGCCATTGCCTGTGCGGGGCGGTCACATGGACCGCCGAGGGGCCCGAACTGTGGGCCTGCTACTGCCACTGTGAAAGCTGCCGCCGCAATTGCGCGGCGCCTGTGACGGCCTATTTCGGTGTTTCGCGCGCGGGCTTTCGCTGGACCGGGGCGGAACCGGCGGATTTTGCCTCGTCGTCCGGTGTCACCCGCCGGTTCTGCGGAACCTGCGGGACGCCGATGGCCTACCTGACAGACGAGGATCCGGAGGGCATCCACCTCTACGCGGCGACGCTGGACGATCCATCGGCCTATCGCCCGCGCTTCCACGTCTTTCACGCCACGCACCTGCCGTGGATGAAGATCGATGACAACCTGCCGAGACGAGCGGGGTTCCAAGAATGAGAACAGCGACAGGAGGGATGACGGAATGGGCTACAAGGAAACCTATGCCGCCTGGAAGGCGGACCCCGAGGCCTATTGGATAGAGGCCGCCGAGACGATCGACTGGGTGAAGAAGCCCACCCGCGCGTTGGACGATTCTGACGCGCCGATCTATCGCTGGTATGCCGACGGGCAGATGAACACCTGTTTCAACGCGGTGGACCGGCACGTGCAGGCCGGGCGCGGCGATGACGTGGCGATCATCTGGGACAGCCCGATGACCGGGCAGGTCCGCAAGATCACCTTTGCCGAGCTTCAGGACCAGACCGCCCGACTGGGCGGCGCGCTTCAGGCCAGGGGCGTGGGCAAGGGCGACCGGGTCATCATCTACATGCCCATGGTCCCCGAGGCGCTGGTGGCGATGCTGGCCTGCGCCCGGATCGGGGCGGTGCACTCAGTCGTCTTCGGCGGGTTCGCGGCGCACGAACTGGCGGTACGGCTGGACGATGCCACGCCCAGGGCTGTGATCGCCGCCTCGTGCGGGTTGGAGCCGGGCCGCGTGGTGCCTTACAAGCCGCTGTTGGACGAGGCGATCGCGCAGTCCTCGTACGATCCGGATTTCACCGTAATCCTGCAACGATCGGACCACGCCGCAGACCTGGTGCCGGGCCGTGACCACGACTGGCATGACTTCCAGAAGGATGCCGAACCGGCGGACTGCGTGCCGGTTGGTGGGGCGGATCCGCTGTACATCCTCTATACCTCGGGG
>JBFHFG010000539.1:0-2879 GCA_041583815.1 Halovulum sp. | reverse complement strand
GTCCGAGTTCCAGTAGGCGAAGGCGTTCGTCGCCACGGCGAAGGCCAGGGCCAGCACCATGCCCGACGTGCCGCCGATCAGATAGCCGGTGCCCATGAACAGCGCCGTCAGCGCCGCCAGCAGCAGACCGGTCCGCATGATGTTCATCGCATGCCTCCTTGGCTTGCCCCCGGGGGGCTTGCGCCTCATATAGGCAAAGCAAAGCCGGAGGAGAAGCGATTGGCCGACCCGCAGGACACCGAAAATGGCACCGACCGCAAGGGCGACAGCGAAGACGGCCGCCAGGCGCGGCTGAAAGCCGCGGCTGCGCGCGCCCTGGCCGAGGCGGAGGAGCGCCGCAAGGCCGCCGCCGCTCCCGATCTGCCACCCGAGCTGGGCGGCCGCGACGGCCCCGAACCGGTGCGCTATGGCGATTACGAGCTGAACGGCCTGGCGGTGGATTTCTGAGCCCGCGGGTTTGCACCGCAGGTGATCACTGCTTACATCTGCCCCATGACAGAACTCGCCCCGATCAAACCTGTTCCGATCAAACCCGCGCCGCTGAAGCGCGGCGATCTGCGCGATGCGCTGGTCTGCTATGCCCGCGCCGAGACAGACGCCGGGCGCATCGACTGCATGAGCCTGCGCGCCGCGGCGCGCGATCTGGGCGTATCCTCGGGGGCCGTCTATCGGCATTTCGACGACAAGGACGGGCTGCTGAAGGCGGTGGCGCATCAGGGGTTCCAGGAAATGCGGGCCGAGTTCATCCAGATCCGCCCCGAAGGCTGTGCCGCGGATACGGCCGACCTTGCGGCCGGGCGCGCGTTCCGTATGGGGCGGGCCTTCGTCCGGTTCGCCCATGAGCACCCGGCGCTGTGGCGGATGATGTTCGGTCGCATCGGCCTGCTGTGCCAGGCCGACAAGCGCGCCGAGGTCGGCGAGATGCGCTATACGATCCTGGATTGCACGCAGGAGAATATCCGCGACCTGCATCGCCTTGGCGCCACACCCGAGGCACCGACGGTCGAGGACACCCGCTTCATGTGGGCCGCGATCCATGGCGCCGCCGACCTGACCCAGTGCAAGTTGCAATCAGGTGAATGTTGCGTGCGCGACATCGCCGACCAGACCACCGACCGCTCGCTTCGCGCGCTGGGCTGCGACCGCGCGGTGATCCGTGCCGGGCGCGCGCTGGCGGATACGGCTTCTTAACCCCGCACGGGCTAGACCGGGGCAAGTTGCCGGAGCCCCGAACGCCATGCCCCCCATTCGTCTGACCCTGCAGAAACCCGACCGTGCGGAGTATCGCGGCCTGATGGCCGCGTTGGATGCAGCGCAATGCCTGATCTGGTTCGACCCGACCGGCAAGGTCGAGGCCGCCAATGCCAATGCGCAGGGCATGCTGGACATGCCGCTCGAGGATCTGCGCACGCTGACCATGTCGGACCTGGCCGGTGATGGGCACAAGCCCGGCCAGGCAGCCTACTACCAGCGCCACTGGGACCGGATTTTGACGGGGCGCCTGCGCTGCGAGGAGCGGGGTCTGATCGACCGCCACGACCGCGAGATCTGGTGCTCGCTGACCTATGCGCCGCTGCGTGACACGGAAGACAAAGTGCGGCTGGTCTGCGCGCTGATCATCAACATGTCGCGCTGGTCCTGGCGCCCGCCCGAGGCGGTGGGGCGGGTATTCTGAGCAACGTCTGACGCTGCACCGGTCGCGGGCGGGGGCCTCCGGCGGGGATATTTGCCGGAAAGTGGAAGGTGGGTGTACCGGGGCGGTGGGCGGCGCTCGCTGCGCCTTGCTGTTTCGTGCTCACCGGCGCCGTGACAGGTTGTGGCCGATGTCTGGCGTTTCCGGTTGTTGTCGCAGGCAGGGCCGTCCAATTGGCGCGTGGGGGATACACCGTCAGACCCGTGGTGGCGCACCGTGTGGCCACCGGTGGGCGCCGCGCCTAGTGCGCGGCGGCCCAGTTCAGTCCGGTGCCCGCATCGACGGTCAGGGGCACCGACAGGTTCACTGCCGGGGCGGCGGCGCCTTCCATCACCTCGCGGGCGCGGGCGATGACATCGTCGGCCTTGTCCTCGGCGACCTCGAACAGCAGTTCGTCGTGGACCTGCAGCAGCATCCTGGCCGGCATGCCCTCGATCGCCTTTGGCACCCGGATCATCGCGCGGCGGATGACGTCGGCCGCGGTGCCCTGGATCGGCGCGTTGATCGCCGCTCGCTGGGCAAAACCCGCCTTGGGGCCGCGCGCGCCGATTTCCGGCGTGTGGATGCGCCGGCCGAACAGGGTCTGCACGTAGCCGTGTTCCTTGGCGAAGGCCACGGTCGCGTCCATGTACTCGCGGATGCCTGGGAAGCGCTGGAAGTAGCGGTCGATGAATTCCTTGGCCTGATCCCGCGGGATCCGCAGGTTGTTCGCCAGCCCGAAGGCCGAGATCCCGTAGATCACGCCGAAGTTGATCGCCTTGGCCTGCCGGCGGACCATCGGGTCCATGCCCTCGATCGGCACGCCGAACATTTCCGACGCGGTCATCGCGTGAATGTCCAGCCCGACCATGAATGCCTGCCGCAGGCTGTCGATCCCGGCGACATGGGCCAGGATCCGCAGCTCGATCTGGCTGTAGTCCAGGCTGACCAGCACGTTGCCCGGTTCGGCCACGAAGGCCTCGCGGATGCGGCGGCCTTCCTCGGTCCGGACGGGGATGTTCTGTAGGTTCGGATCGGACGAGGCCAGTCGCCCGGTATTCGCCCCGGCGATCATGTAGCTGGTGTGCACCCGGCCCGTTTCGGGGTGGATATGTTCCTGCAGCGCGTCGGTATAGGTGGATTTCAGCTTGGACAACTGTCGCCAGTCCAGCACCCGCGCGGGCAGGTCATGGCCCTGGGCCGCGAG
>JBFHFG010000538.1:0-2880 GCA_041583815.1 Halovulum sp. | reverse complement strand
GTCCTGCACGTCATAACCGGCCTGCGCCAGCGCCGTCAGGGTTTCCACCGTCGCGGCGGGGGTGTCGAGGCCGACGCCGTTCGCCAGCCGCCCGTCCTTGTTCGGGTAGTTTGCCAGCACCAGCGCCACCTTGCGCTGCGCGGGTTCCGTGCGTCCAAGCTTGGCCCAGTTCGCGGCCAGATCGGCGGCGAAGGCCACCCGGTCGCCGCGCGCGCGATAGCTGGCGATGGCGCATTCTGTGGCCTCGTCGCGATAGGCCTGTGCCTTGAAGCTGATCGCGCGGGACAGGATGCGGCCATCGACTTCGGGCAATGCCACGTTCATCGCGATGTCGCGGGCGGTGAGGCCGCGGACGGATTCTTCCCACGCCTCTTCGGCGCTGGCGGAAAGGATCGTCTGGATCACAGGGCGGCCCGGCTTGTCGAGCGGCGTCGGTGCGCGCGGTCCGGATCCCGCATCGGGGCTGCCGACGGCGAAGCTGGTGGCGTTCAGCACCACGTCGGGCGGGGCCTGCTCGAACAGGTTCTCCAGTGTCGCCGCCGATACCGGGTCCTTGAGCGAGGCGACGAAGATCGGCATCGGGTTCAGCCCGCGCCGCATCAGCGCCTGCACCAGCCGGTTGATCGGATGCAGTCCCGCGCCCTGTAGCAGCGCGCGGTAGAAGGTGATCGCGGCGACCGGTGCGCCATCGGTCCAGTGCGCGCGGATCGTCTCGAGGCTCGCCGTCGTCTCGCCCGGCCAGTAGAGCCCGGCGCGCAGCAGCGGCGCGGCTTCGGGCGGGCGCTCGGTGCCGTCCAGCATGTGCCGGGTCAGGCGCAGCAGGTTCGCTGCGTTGGGCGGACCGCCTTCGACGCAATAGGCCAGCAGCGCCTCCCAGTCGGTGCGGGAGACGGTAGAGAGCGAGAACAACTCTTCGTCCGGTTTGTCATCACCGGGGAGGGCGGCGAACATCACCCCCGCTTCGGCAAGCCGGATGGAGAACTGCTCGACCCCGTATTGCCAGTAGGCTGCGCCGCCAAGGATACGGGCGACCACCAGTCGGGACTTGGTCGCCGTCTGATCGAGGTACAGATCGATCGAAAACGGGTGCGCCAGCCAGCCCAGTTGCGTCAGCCGCAGGCTGGGGGCCTCATCGCCCAGTTGCGCCCGCGCCTCGGACAGCGCGGCAAGCTCGGTATCGGCGGCCGAGATGAACAGCACGTCCGCCGGTGTCTGGCCGGGATCGACCGGCTCGGACCCGTCCGAGATCGCGCCGGGCTGGGCGGCCAGCAGGTGCATCAGACCGCCGGAGCTGGCGCGGCTGCAAGCGCCTTGGTGATGGCGTCGCGATCAAGGCCGGCCTCGCCGATCACGACAAGCCGGGTCACGCGGGGCTCGTCCGCGCCGAAGGGGCGGTCGAAATGCGTGTCGATGCGCGGGCCGACGGCCTGGATCACCTGTCGCATCGGCTTGCCCTGCACGGCGGCGAAGCCCTTGAGGCGCAGGATGTCGTGATCGGCGATCACACGCGAAACCAGCGCCGAAAACGCCGCAGGGTCGATCAGCTCGGGCAGCTCGACCACGAAGCTTTCGAAGTCGTCGTGGTCATGGTGGTGATGGTGATCGTGGTCCCCGTCTTCGTGGTCGTCATCGTCGTGGTGATGATGGTGGTGCACTTCCGCGCGGGCCTCCAGATCATCTTCGGCGCCGATGCCGAGGCCCAGAAGAATCGCCGGATCGACCGCGCCGTGCGCGGCGCGCAGAACACGGACGCCTGTGCGTGCTTCGGCGGACAGCTTGTCGGCCAACGCCTGCGCGGCATCCTCGCCCAGCAGGTCGGACTTGTTTACAAGAATCATGTCGGCGCAGGCGATCTGGTCCTCGAACAGCTCGGACAGCGGCGTTTCATGGTCGATGTTGTCGTCCGCCGCGCGCTGCCGGTCCACGGCCTGCGTGTCGGCGGCGAAACGGCCCTCGGCCACGGCGGGGCCATCGACGACCGTCACCACGCCATCGACGGTGACGCGGGTGCGGATCTCGGGCCAGCCGAAGGCGCGGACAAGGGGCTGCGGCAGGGCAAGGCCGCTGGTTTCGATCACGATATGCTCAGGCGGCTCGTCGCGGGCCAGAAGGGATTGCAAGGTCGGTACGAAATCCTCGGCGACGGTGCAGCAGATGCAGCCGTTCGACAGTTCTACCACGTCATCGTCCGAGCAGCTTTCGATGCCGCAGCCCTTCAGGATGCCGCCGTCGACACCGAGGTCGCCGAACTCGTTGATGATCAGCGCGATGCGCCGGCCGCCCGCGTTGGATAGCATGTGGCGGATCAGCGTGGTCTTTCCGGCGCCAAGAAAGCCGGTGATGACGGTGGCGGGGATCTTTGCGGGCATGTCAGTCGTCCTGTGCGGGCAGTGGCACGGTGACGGAGAGCGGATTGCCCTCCACCGCGTACTGCCGGTGATCGTTTGCATTGAGCGTGACGGTCACGCTGTCGGCGCCGTCGGGCAGGTGGTCGATGTGGAGCCACGGGCCGTAGATGCGGGCCAGCTTGATGCCGGCGGCATAGACATGGGCGTGGCCCTCACCCGGTGCGGCTTCGGCCCCCGCTTCGCGCGGGGCGAAGGTGAAGTCGGTGGTCATCAGGTGCAGATTCCAGCCCGACACTGGGTCGGGCCACACCGTGGCGGTCAGGGTCGGGGCCGGAACGCCAGCAGGACTGTCGTATAGCGCACTGTGGTCGTGGGCTTCCCCGCTGTGTCCGGCATGGTCATGCGCGGCGGGATCACCCGCACCGTGCGCGCCGTGGTCATGGCCCGAGATCTCGGCCCCCGTACCAGCAGATAGCACGAAGCCAAGGCCGGTGCCGAAGAACAGGCCGATGACCAGCATGATAAGGGCTTT
>JBFHFG010000537.1:0-2889 GCA_041583815.1 Halovulum sp. | reverse complement strand
CGAACGGGAAGTTCGACTGATTGTACTGGGTGAAGTCCACCAGCATCGGATTGATCCGCGTACCACCACGGGTCATGATCTGCATCGAGCCTCCAAGCGCGCCGGGGTTACGGCGCAGCTTCGGCAGATACTCTTCGGTCGCGATCGAACGCGGCACATGCCAGGTCGGGTTCACCACCATGTGAGTCATGGTGTCGTTGAATTCCTGCGTCCGGTGGCCGTTCTTGCCGATGACGACGCGCGTGTTCAGCGTCACCTCGCCATGATCGATCAGTTCGGCCATGAAGGCCGCCTGGTTCACCATGATATGCCGCGTGCCGCGGTCGTAGTTCAGCCAGCGCTGCCGTTCCAGGTTTACCAGGACCTGCTTCAGCATGTCCTCGGGCTGGGCGTTCAGCGCCGCCAGCGTGGCCGGCCCGACAACCGCGTCATCGGTCAGCTTGCGGCCCCTCTGGAAGGCCTTCACCGCCTCGACCAGGTCGGCGTCGAACACCGAGGCCTCGCCCAGGTCACCGCCTTCCAGCGCGGAGAGGCGCTTGCGCAGCGCGGTAACGCGCGGACCGGCGTCGCCCTGACGCAGCGTGGGGCCGGCGGGAACCGGCGCGCCCCAGACGTTGCGGGCGATCATGCCCTCCAGCCGGGTCTTTTCCTCAAGCAGCGCCGCGTAATGCGGGTGCGACGGCACCAGCGCGGCCAGGTAGCCGGCGGCATCCGGGGCCTCTGCCAGCCCTTCCAGCAGGGCGAACGGATCGGGCCGCTTGGGCGACACGACGATGTCCGGGTCGATGCGGCGCGGCTCCAGCAAGCCCGAGTTCACATCGCGGGCATAGGTCAGGAAGGCGCGGGTCATCGCGATCTCGTACGCGGTCGAGCCCGGCTCAGCCGTTTCGAGCGTCTCGTCCGCATAACGGCTCACAGGCAGACCGTGGCGGTCGGCATCGCTCAGCGCTGCGTTCAGCGCTTCGGCCCGCGGCCCGGTCCAGATCGGTTCGAAACCATGCTGTTCATAGACGCCGATCACTTCGGCGATCTGCGGCCCGGCAAGTTCCAGCGCGGCGCGCAGGGCAACCTGTTCGGGACCAAGCTCTGCCGGCTGTGCCGCCGCCACAGGGACTTCTGTCGCGGTCGGCCCCTGCTGCGCAATGGCGGGCGCGGCCTGCATCAGCGCGGCAAGCACGGAAAGCGATGTTAGAAAACGAGTCGACCGGTACGTCATACGTGCCCCACAAGACAAGGTTCGCGACGGGCGTCGCGCGGGTTCATTGCCCAACACCTACTGGGCGTCACGGGTTCCTGAAAGTAACATGCGCGCGAAAGGCGGCAGAATTCGAGCGGTCGTGTGACTTTTGCCGCAGCCATGCAGGCGTGGCGTTCGGGTCACGGTTCCGGAAAACTTTCCGGTGACTCGGCGGATTTTCGCGCATCCTGACCCGGCAAAGGCATCTCGCCCTTCCCGCAAGCACATCGCGGTGGCATTGTCTCCTCACGCAAACGCGAGGGCAGCGGATCGGAAAGTCATAATTCCGGACGTGAGGGCGCAGACCAAATCAAGTTGCCTAGAGGCACAATCTCCATCGGCCGGAATGTCGAATGCGGCAGCGGTCGGAAAGATACAAACCGAAAAAACGGAACGACGCAGGCAGATGATCACCGAAAAAACCACCACTAGCCGGCGCAATGTGCTTGCCGGGCTTTTCGCCGCTACTGCCACAACGGCTGCCCCGGTCTATGCCAAGGCCGCTGGTTTCATCCGCGGCGCGGGCGACGTGCGCCGGATCCGGCTGCGCAGCTCGCGCACCAGCGAGGCCGTGGACACGATCTACTGGGTCGAGGGTCAGTACATCCCCGAGGCCCTGTCCGAGATCAGCTGGTTCATGCGCGACTGGCGCGAGAACGAGCTGATCCAGTACGATCGACGGAACATCGACATCCTGGCGGCCACCCTGCGCCTGATGGACACCGACGAGGCCTATCACGTGGTTTCGGGGTATCGCAGCCCGGCGACAAACCGGATGCTGAGTCGGCGCAGCAGCGGTGTGGCGCAGAATTCCTATCACATGAAGGGCATGGCGGCTGACCTGAAGCTGACGTCGCGCTCGATCCACCAGATGGCCAAGGCCGCCGAGGCCTGCAATGCCGGCGGTGTCGGCAAATACGGCCGGTCGAACTTCGTTCACATGGATTGCGGACCGGTCCGCACCTGGCGCGGCTGATCATCGCGATGTGCCTGTCGACGCCCTGCCCTGTGCGGGGCGTTTTTTCGTGAAGGGCACCCAGATCCCGTTGCGCGTGGCGCGGGTCGATCGCCTGAACATGGCGCTGCTGGAGCATCTGGCCGAAGAGGTCTTCGACGCTCCGATCTCTCCCGAGCATCTTTCGGACTACCTGGACGATCCCAGCCAGCATCTGCTGGTGGCGGTGCTGCAGGGCATCGTGGTCGGGCAGCTGAAGGCCGTGGTGCACCGGCACCCCGAAAAGGAGCCGAACCTTTTCATCGAGGAACTGGGCGTCTCGTCGGCGCACCGGCGGCAGGGTATCGCGACCGCGCTGGCCGAACGGGCGACTCAGCTGGCAAGGCAGCAGGGTTGCGCCGAGATCTGGCTGGCGACAGAGGTCGATAATGCTGGGGGCAACGCGCTTTACAAGGCGCTGGGGATGCGGGCGCAGCACGTGGTGATGTACAACCGGGTGCTGTGAGACCGGGCCGCTTGCACCGTGAAAATAGGGGATTTCATAGTGAAAACCCCCTTAAGCCATTGATATGGCAGAGATACTGAAACCTAAAACTTCGTAAACGGCGAAAATGCGCACCCCGCGGGCAAGTGCAAAGCACCCGCGTACACCCAAGGAAATCCGCGCGCATCACACCCTGCCCGGCGTGGCCGCCGG
>JBFHFG010000536.1:0-2894 GCA_041583815.1 Halovulum sp. | reverse complement strand
GGATGGCGAGCGGCGGCAGTACTACCTGCACAACTTCCTTGTGCAGCAGCCCGACCTGAACTTCCACGAACCTGAAGTGCAGGACCAGGTTCTGGATGTGGCCCGTTTCTGGCTGGATCGCGGTGTCGACGGGTTTCGGCTGGATACGATCAACTTCTACGTCCACGACAAGGAACTGCGCGACAACCCGGCGCTGGACGTGGACAGCCGCAACGCCTCGATCGCGCCGGACGTGAACCCCTACAACTACCAGAATCACCTGTTCGACAAGAACCAGCCCGAGAACCTCGAGTTTCTCGAGCGGTTCCGCGCGCTGATGGACAGCTACACCGACATCGCCGTGGTGGGCGAGGTGGGCGAGGCGCAGATCGGCCTGCAGATCGTCGCCGACTACACCCGCGGCGATGACCGCGTGCACATGTGCTACGCCTTCGACTTTCTCGGCCCCGAGAAAGTGACCGGCACGCGCGCCGCGAAGGTGCTGCGCGACTTCGACCGCGTTGCGCCGGACGGCTGGCAGTGCTACGCGCTGTCGAACCACGACACCATGCGCATGCCCAGCCGCTGGAACCTCGAGGACAAGGGTATCCGCGCCCATGTCGCCTTCCTGATGTGCCTGCGTGGCTCGATCTGCCTCTACCAGGGCGAGGAGCTGGGCCTGACCGAGGCTTACGTTCCCTACGAAGAGCTTCAGGACCCTTACGGCAAGGCGTTCTGGCCCAAGTTCAAGGGGCGCGACGGATGCCGCACGCCGATGCCCTGGGCCGCCGACGGCCCGCAGGGCGGGTTCTCCGATCACAAGCCGTGGCTGCCGATGGCGATGGAGCATCTTCCCAAGTCCGTCGCGCGGCAGGACGACGATAGGGAAAGCCTGCTGAACTGGTACCGCGACGTGATCGCCCTGCGTCGGATGCGCCCTGTGCTGACCAAGGGCACGCTCGAAGTGGTCGAGGCGACCGATGCCGTCATCGCTTTTACCCGCCGCCTGGACGGCCACGCGCCGATGTTCTGCGCCTTCAACTTCACCGGTGGCAGCCACCAGGTCACCCTGCCCGACGGCGACTGGGCCTGGATCGACGGCCTGGGCTTCACCCCTCAGCGCCAGGGCCACGTCGTGACTTTGCCGCCCTACCAGGTGTTCCTGGCCGAGGGATGAACGCGGTAACGGGCTTCCTGCCATCGGGGCTTGCCTACGATCCGCCACGCGCCCCCCTGCGCGTGGTGTTTGCCGACTCGCACCTGGTGGTGATCGACAAGCCCTCCGGCCTGCTGTCAGTGCCAGGTAAGGACCCCGGTCTGGCCGATTGCCTCGAATCCCGCGTCCGCGCCCGGTTCCGTGATGCGCTGCTGCTGCACCGGCTCGACATGGATACCTCGGGGCTGATGATCTTCGCCCGAAACCGCCCCGCGCAGCGCCTGATCGCCCGCCAGTTCGAACAGCGCCGCGTCTCAAAAACCTACATCGCGCGGGTCTACGGCACGCCTGATGCCAACAAGGGCACCGTGGACCTGCCGCTGATCTGCGACTGGCACCGCCGCCCGCTGCAGAAAGTGTGCCATGAAACCGGGAAACCCTCGGTCACCGGCTGGGAAGTTATCGCCCGCGAAGGCCCGCTGACCCGTCTGCGCGTCACGCCGCTGACCGGCCGCTCACACCAGATCCGGGTCCACCTGCTCAGCCTGGGCCTGCCCATCGCCGGCGACCGGTTCTACGCCACCGGCCCCGCGCTCGCCGCCGCCGCCAGGCTGCAACTTCACGCGGAATCGCTGACCCTGCGCCACCCAGAAACCAACCGTCCGGTCACCTTCACCGCGCCAGCCCCGTTCTAGGCCCCGCCTTCCACTTTCCGACAAATATCCCCGCCGGAGGCCCCCGCCCGCCGACGGCGCGACGCCAGAAAACCTAAAGCCAGGCCGCCCCGCGCACGCCCGAGGAATCCCCGTGCCTGTTCTTCACCAGCCGGGTGCGGAACCGGTCGCCGAACACATGTGGGCGGATCTTCTCCGGCACGGTTTCGTACAGGCGGTCGATGTTCGACACGCCGCCGCCCAGCACGATCACGTCGGGGTCCAGCACGTTGACGATCACCGCCAGCGACCTGCCGAGCCGGTCCTCGTAGCGGGCCAGCGTCGCCTCGGCGTCGGGGTCGCCCGCAGCCGCCATCTCGGCGATCTGGGGCGCCTCCGGGCCGGTACCCTGCTGCAAGCCACAGATGCGCTCGTGATCGGCCTTCAGGCTGGGACCGGACAGCCAGGCCTCGGTGTGGCCGGGGCGCTGGCAACTGCACAAAGGGCCAGGGCGTTCGTCGTCGGTGGGCTCGGGCAGGGGGATATGCCCCCATTCGCCGCCGATGGCGTTGATGCCCTCGATCACCCGGCCATGCACGGTGATCCCGCCGCCGACCCCGGTGCCGAGGATGGCGCCGAACACCACCTGCGCTCCGGCGCCCGCGCCGTCCACCGCCTCGGACAGGGCGAAGCAGTTGGCGTCGTTCGCGACCGCCACGGGCCGGTCCAGTGCCGCGCGCAGATCGCCCCGCAGGTCACGCCCGTGCAGCCAGACCGAGTTGCCCATCGACACGTGCCCGGTATCCCTGTCGACCGACCCCGGAACGCCGATGCCGACCCGGTCCGCCTTGCGGCCGGCCTGGGCCTCCAGCGCCTCCATCAGGTCGCGGATCGCGCGGATGCCGCCATCATAGTCGTGACGCGGGGTCGGCACCCGCCCGGTGGCCAGCGTATTGCCGTCGCCGTCCAGCGCGATGCCGGCGATCTTTGTACCGCCATAGTCGAATCCGATGCGCATACCGCCCCCGATGGTTCGCCTTTCCCGCCTGTTTACAGGCAGTCGGCGCAAGCCGAAAGCCTGTCGCGGGTCAGTCGTCCAGCGTCAG
>JBFHFG010000535.1:0-2913 GCA_041583815.1 Halovulum sp. | reverse complement strand
TTTGCCCCCGTCGCCTTTGACGAGGCAATCGTCGCACAGGTCGAACAGGCCGCCGCGCGGCGTCAGCTGAGTGTGCGGCGGATGCCCTCCGGCGCCGGGCACGACGCGCAGATGTTCGCGCCGAACTGTCCGACGGCAATGATCTTCGTGCCCTCGAAAGACGGGCTGAGCCACAACATAGACGAATTCACCGACGCCCGGGACCTTGCCGCTGGGGCGCAGGTCCTGCTGGACGTCGTTCTCGACCTCGCAGGAGTGATACGGTGAGCAGATCCCTAATCGTAGCCGCGGCCCAACTCGGCCCGATCGCCGCCGACGAACCGCGCAGCGCCGCAGTTGGGCGTATGCTGGACATGATGCGGCACGCGAAGGACCGGGGCGCACGTTTCGTGGTGTTCCCCGAACTGGCGCTGACGACCTTCTTTCCGCGCTGGTGGATGGAAGACCAGGCCCGGATCGACGCTTATTTCGAACGGCAGATGCCCTCGGACGAGACCATGCCGCTTTTCGAACTGGCCTCGGAGTTGGGGATCGGCTTCTCTCTCGGGTATGCCGAACGCACGGACGACGGTCGATACTTCAACACCTCGATCCTGGTGAACCAGGTCGGCAGGATCGTCGGAAAGTACCGCAAGATCCACCTGCCCGGTCACGACGAAAACGAGCCTTGGCGCCCCTTCCAGCACCTGGAAAAGCGCTACTTCGAAAAGGGCGACCTGGGCTTCGGCGTCTTCGACGCGCTGGGTGGCAAAGTCGGCATGTGCATCTGCAACGACCGCCGCTGGCCCGAAACCTGGCGCGTCTTGGGTTTGAAAGGCGCGGAACTGGTGGTTCTGGGCTACAACACCCCGCTGCACTACCCGCCCGCGCCCGAACACGACCACTTGCAATATTTCCACAACGAACTGTCGATCCAGGCCGGTTGCTACCAGAACGGTCTGTGGGCAGCCGCCGTCGCCAAGGCCGGGAACGAGGAAGGGTGCGATCTGATCGGCGGCAGCATCATCGTCGCCCCTACCGGCGAGATCGTTGCGCGCGCCGCTACCGTCGAGGACGAGGTGATCACCGCGACCGTCGACTTGGACCGATGCGCCGAGATCCACAGGAACATCTTCAATTTCGCCCTGCACCGCGAGCCATCGGACTACGCCGAGATCACTGCGAAGAAAGGCGGATAGAACCGGCTTGGCGGGTCGCCCGGTTAACCCGGCGTGGCCCGCTCGGTTCTGACGAAGGCGATGGTCACGCCGTCACCGCGGCACATCTCCAGCCCGCCGCATGCGTGGTGCACGCTTACGCTTTCGCCCGGATCGATGTTGCCAAGATAGACCACCTCGCGCGTCCGCAGGGCCCCTGCGGCGGGCGCCGCAGTTTCGGCCAAGCGCGAGAACGTCGGGAAGTACAGCAGACCCACCGCGTTGAAGTCCAGCGCCGGAACCGGCGAGATCTGGGCCAGCGCGGGCATGTGCAACCGCTGCGCCCGAAGCCCCCGTGCGACGGCGCGCGCCCGGTCGCCAAAATCGACCAGCACGTCCGGCGCCGGCGGCAGATCCGCCGCACTCTGCGGCGCATTGCGCACGATCCGCCGGTTGGAGCCGGAAGCGTCATGGCTGACGAAGGTCGAGATCATGTTCAACCGCGCCAGCACACGCCCGCCCCCGCTGACAACATGGCACGAGCCTATACGGGTGGCCGAAACGGCATAGAGCGTGGACGTGATCTCGATCCGATGCCCCAGGTCCGGCGGCCCTTGCTCCAGGTCCAGCCGCGTGGCGCAGAAGGCGGCATAGACCGGCCGCCCGTCCGCATCCGCGAAAACCGCCTGCGTCTGCCCCAGGGCCTGTGCGATCAGCGCCCAGTGCCGGTCGCCCGCGTCGCGCAGAAGCCATTGCTCGGACAGACCGAAGGGGGACAGATGCGCCATCGCGACAACCAGGCTTTCGCGCGCCTCGATCCTCTGTGGCAGGTTGGCAAGGGCAAGCGCGGTCATTCGGCGGCGACCTCGGTGCGGGTGCCGGAAAGTTGCGCCTCGATTTGCTCGGCCAGGTAGGCGCTGTCTTCCTCGATGCCCAGGAAGCGGCCGGAGCCCCAGGTGTTCAACCATCCGAGCCCGATGAAATGCAGTCCGGGCTGTCGCGTGACGCCGCGGTCGAAAACCGGCTTGCCACGTTCGTCGAAAACATCCGCTTCGATCCAGGAATAATCCGGACGGAAACCGATAGCCCAGAGGATCGAGGTGATCCCGGCTTCGGCGGCATCGACCTCGGTGCGTTCCGCCTCCGGCGTCCAGACCTTCTCGAACGGGGGGGCGGGCGGCGCGTCGATCCCCTCGCGGGCGATATAGGCGTCGATCTGCTGGCAGATACCCAGGTAGCTGCGGTCCGCGGTGTCCAGGTTCTCGGCCAGGTCGGGCAGGAAGCGGATGGTGCTGCCGTCCATATCGGCGACTGAGCCATACAGTTGCACGCCGTGCTCGACGTGGAACCGGCGCAGATCGATTTCCTTCCCGCCGTCGCGCCCCGACATGTAGTGATTGGTCTGCGTCAACGCCTTGAACGGATCGGGATGGTCGCGGATCGTGACATCATAGTGCCCCGCCTCGTAAAGCCAGTCGGTCGCGTCGCGGCCCCGGTACTTGCGCGGGCTGCGCGGTGCAGGACCGACGGCCAGCGAGACGGGTCGCCCGGCACGGACGAAATCTTCCATCAGTTGCACCCCCGACTGGCCCGTGCCGACGATCAGGACGCCGCCTTCGGGGAACTGGTCGGGGTTGCGGTAGTCGACCGAATGCATCTGGAAGATATCGGGCGACAGGGTCTTGGCGAAACCCGGCTCGATCGGCGTGTCATAGCCGCCGGTGGCGATCACCACCTGCGCGCCGCGCCAGTCGCCATCCGAGGTCTGCACAAGATA
>JBFHFG010000534.1:0-2916 GCA_041583815.1 Halovulum sp. | reverse complement strand
CGGTTACGGGGGGCTTTTCGCGTTCGGTCGTGAACTTCGACGCGGGGGCCGAAACCCCGGCAGCGGGCGCGTTCACCGCCGTCGGACTGGCCATCGCCGCCGTCGCGCTGACGCCGTTGGTCTACTATCTTCCCAACGCCACGCTGGCCGCGACGATCATCGTTGCCGTGCTGAGCCTGGTCGATCTGTCGATCCTCAAGAAAACCTGGGCCTACTCGAAGGCCGATTTCACTGCTGTCGCCGCGACCATCGCCCTGACGCTGGCCTTCGGGGTCGAGATCGGCGTGTCGGTTGGCGTGCTGGCCTCGATCATCCTGCACCTGCTGAAAACCTCGAAACCGCACGTGGCCGAAGTGGGGCTGGTCCCCGGCAGCCAGCATTTCCGCAACATCAACCGTCACTCGGTCGAAACGGACCCGAGCCTTGTGACCCTGCGCGTGGACGAGAGCCTCTATTTCGTGAACGCGCGGTTCCTTGAAAACCTGTTGGTACAGCGCGTGGCCGAAGACCCGGACGTGCGCAATGTCGTGCTGATGTGTTCGGCCATAAACGAGATCGACTTCTCGGCGCTGGAAAGCCTGGAGGCGATCAACGAGCGCCTGACCGAGCAGGGGATCGGCCTGCACCTGTCCGAGGTGAAAGGCCCGGTCATGGACCGGCTGAAGGCGACCCATTTCCTGGAGGACCTGAACGGCCGGGTGTTCCTGTCGCAATTCGATGCCTGGGCGGCGCTGACCGGCACTGGGGGGGTCACCCGCGTTGCGGAGTGACGATGTGCCGGGCGCTTCACCACGCCCAAGCAGAACGGCCGCCCGATTGGGCGGCCGTTCGTTTTTCGGAAGGTCGGATCAGGCCGCCTCGTCGCGCTTGGCGTCGATGTCGGCCGCGCTGTGACGCTCGGGCACCTGCTCGGATTCGTCGCCCCACACGCGGTTGACCATGCGGCCACGCTGCACGGCGGGGCGGGCGGCGATGCGATCGACCCAGCGGCGCAGGTTCGGGTATTCGTGCACCGACAGGAACTCGGCCGCGTTGTAGACTTGGTTCAGGACCAGGCTACCGTACCAGGGGAAAATCGCCATGTCGGCGATGGAATACTCGTCGCCGGCAAAGTAGTCGCGATCCGCCAGCGCCTTGTCCAGCACGTCCAGCTGGCGCTTCACCTCCATCGCGAACCGGTCGATCGGGTACTCTATCCGTACCGGCGCATAGTGGTAGAAATGGCCGAAGCCGCCGCCCAGGTAGGGGGCCGAGCCCTGCAGCCAGAACAGCCAGTTCATCGCTTCGGTGCGCTTGGCCGGGTCCTTGGGCAGGAAGGCGCCGAACTTCTCGGCAAGGTAAAGCAGGATATGGCCGGATTCGAACACGCGGACCGGCTTGTCGCCGCTGTGGTCCATCAGCGCCGGGATCTTGGAGTTCGGATTGACCTCCACGAAGCCGCTGCCGAACTGGTCGCCGTCGCCGATCTTGATCAGCCAGGCGTCATACTCGGCATCCGAGTAGCCCGCTGCCAGCAGTTCTTCCAGAAGGATCGTGACCTTCTGCCCGTTGGGCGTCGCCAGCGAATACAGCTGCAGCGCATGCTCGCCGACCGGCAGTTCCTTGTCGTGGGTCGCGCCCGAGACGGGGCGGTTGGTGCTGGCGAACTTGCCGCCATTATCCTTGTCCCAGGTCCAGACCTTGGGCGGGGTATAGTCGTGGGAATCGGTCATCCGGCCTTCGCTTTCCTAGTTCGTTCGGGGAACGAGGGGCGCAGAACGCACGCCCGATTTGCGTGTGTAAGCTGTGCAAACTTCTGGCGAGTTTCAACCGTTGGCCGTTCAAGGAACCTGCACCGGCGCTCACGTTGCGGTCAGATTTGCTACAACCTGTCGGCGCGGTACAGCGTCACTTTCAGCCCGCCATGCGCCACTTGAGGCCCCGAGGGCAGGAACGGAAGGCCGGTTGCCTTTGCCAGCCCGCCATCGCTGGTGACGATGCCGACGCGCCAGCCCTTGAAGCGTTCCATCAGCACCTGGCCCAGCGAGCCGTACAGGCCGAACAGCTGTTTGCGGTTGCCGATCCGCGCGCCATAGGGCGGATTGACCATAACCAACCCGGCAGGGCCGTCGGGCCGCACAAGCTCGCCCAATGGGCGGCGCTGGAAGTCGGTGACATGGGCGACACCCGCCCGTTCGGCATTCTGCGTCGCCGCGCGGATCGCGCCGTCGTCGCGGTCCGAACCGTGGAAGCGCAGATCAGTCTGGCGCGGCGCGGTTTCGGCACGCATCGCGGCCCAGGCGTCCGGGTCGAAACTGGCCAGTTGCTGGAAAGCGAAGTCGCGGGCACGACCGGGATTCAGGCCCAGCGCGATCTCGGCCGCCTCGATCGGGAAGGTGCCAGAGCCGCACATCGGGTCCAGCACCGGCTCGGTCCCGTCATAGCCGCATTCGCGCAGGAACAGGGCGGCCAGCGTCTCGCGCATCGGGGCTTTTACCACCGCCTGCTTATGGCCGCGCTTGTGCAACTGTTCGCCCGAGGTATCGACGCTCAGCGTCACCCGGTTATCGTCGATCCGCGCGCGGATCGTCACTGGCGCGTCGGCGGCGATGGTCGTGCCAAGGCTTTCGGTGATCGCCGTTTCGATCCGGCTTTGCGCCGCGCCTGCATGATAGATCTTGGATTTCCGGGTCGTGACCTCGACCCGCACGGGTACGTCGGAGCGCAGCACCTCGTGCCACGGCAGTTTGCGCGCGCGCTTGTCCAACTGCGCGGGGTGAAAGGCCATGAACTCGGCGAACCGGGCCAGCACCCGGCCCGCGCCGCGCAGCTCCAGGTTGGCGCGCCAGACATCCGGCCAGCCGCCCTGGAAAGTCACTCCGCCGGGGACGGTCTGCGGATCGTTAAAGCCTGCCGCGCGGGTCTCGTCACACAGGG
>JBFHFG010000533.1:0-2917 GCA_041583815.1 Halovulum sp. | reverse complement strand
TCATCCGACGGCCCAGGAAGATCGGCAGCAGGAAGCCGGTGATAGCGATAAGCCAGAGGATGATCGCCAGTGGACTGCCGACGAAGATCAACCATTCACCGTCCGATATCGTCATCGCCCGGCGCATGTTCACCTCCATCTCGTTTCCGAGAAGGATGCCGAGGATGATCGGAACCATCGGCACATCCAGCTTTCGCAAGACCCAGCCGGCCATGCCGAAGCCGACCATCAGCATGACGTCGAAGGTGGACCCGGTGATCGCGTAGATCCCGACGAACGAGATCATTGCCACGACCGGCATCAGGATGCGCGTGGGCACCAGCAGGACCCGGGTGAACAGACCGACCATCGGGATATTCAGGGCCAGCAGCATCAGGTTGCCGATGAAAAGCGCCGCGATCAGCCCCCAGACGATGTCCGGGTTCTTCTGGAACAGCAGCGGGCCGGGGGTGATGTTCAGTTGCAGAAGCACGGCCAGCAGTACCGCGGTGGTGCCGGATCCGGGCACGCCGAGCGCCAGCATCGGTACAAGCGCACCGCCCGATGCGGCGTTGTTCCCTGCCTCTGGCGCGGCGACACCGCGCGGGTCCCCCTTGCCGAAGGTCTTTCCATCGGGGTCGACGGCCGCTTTTTCCAACGAATAGGCCAGGAATGACCCGAGCGATGCGCCCGCCCCCGGCAGAACGCCCGAGATGAAGCCGATCACCGTTCCACGGCCCATGGTGGGAATGCACCGCTTGATCATCTGCAGGTCGGGCAGCAGGCGGCCAATCTTCATCGCCCCGCTCTGACCGACGGCGCCGCCGCGGTGTTGTTCGAGGAAGATGAACACCTCCGACAGGGCAAACAGCCCGACGATGGCGATCAGGAAGTCGATGCCGTCGTAGAGGTGGATCTCGCCAAAGGTGAACCGCTGCGACCCCGTCTGGCTGTCGCTTCCGATCATGGCGATGCCAAGCCCCACGGCCGCGGCAAAGGCCGATTTCGCCTGGTTGGTGGACGAGATGCCCCCCAGCGTCGCGAAGGCCAGCGTGAACAGCACGAAGTATTCCGCCGGGCCGAACAGCAGCGCGATCTTGACCAGTTGCGGCGCCAGCAGGACCAGGCCGCACGTCGCGAAGAACGCACCGACGAACGAGGCGATGCCGGACAGGGTCAATGCCTCGCCTGCGCGGCCCTGTTGCGCCATCGGATATCCGTCGAGGCAGGTCATCATCGCAGGCTCGTCGCCCGGAATGTTCAGCAGGATCGAACTGATCCGCCCCCCGTACATCGCGCCATAGTAGACGGATGTCAGCAGGATGAGCGACGGCGTCGGACCCAGGCCCAACGAGAAGGCGATGGGGATAAGGATCGCCACGCCATTGGCCGGACCAAGGCCCGGAAGCGCGCCCATCAGCGTTCCAAGAAAGCAGCCGAGCAATGCCAGGAACAGGTTCTGCCATGTCAGGGCAATGGCAAAGCCGTCCGCAAGGTTTCCAAGGGTTTCCATTTGTGTCTCCTCAGAAACCGAGTGGACCCTTGGCCAGTGCGAGGCCAAGGATCAGGTGGAAGACGACGTAGATTCCGCCCGACGTGGCCACGCCCGTGACCAGCGCCCAGGGAGGTTGCGTGCCAAGTCGCCAGGTCAGGTAGGCCGTGGCGAAGACGGTCGAGATGACGAAGCCGATTTCGGGCAAGGACCAGGCGTAGAGAAACATCATCGCGCAGGCGAAGAGGATCTCGGCGAAATCGCGGAACGGCGGCCAGGCGGGTTCTGCATCCGGTCGCAGGATGAACACGACCGAACAGATCAGGATGATGGTGCCGACGATGTAAGGAAAGGCCCGCGGCCCGACCATGTCGGTCATGAAGCTGTCGGGAATGATGGACGCGGCCCACAGGTAGAATGTGCCGAGCACGAGCCCCACCAGCCCGAATATTCGGTCGCTCATATGTTCCTCCGGGAAAAAGCGCTGAGAGCCCGCCAGCGCGCAGCGGGCTCTCTGTCGGCTCACTTCAGGATGCCGATTTCCTGGGACAGCACGCGCACGTCCTCGATCGACTTGGCGGCGAAGGCGTCCATGTCGTCCCCGAAGTTGTTGAACTCCTCGATGGCGGCATCTTCCAGTGCCTGCTGGAAACCCGCGTCCTCGGTCATGGTCATGATCGCGTTCTTCCAGAACTCCTTGGCCTCGTCCGACGCGCCGGCCGGCATGTAGAGCCCGCGCCAGTTCGCGCCGACCACGTCGAAGCCCTGCTCCTTCGCGGTGGGAATGTCGGGGAAGTTCTTCAGCCGCTCGGGGGCCAGAATGCCGATGATGCGGATGTCGCCGGATTCCAGGAAACCCAGCATTTCCGAGAAGTCGCCCGACAGCGCCTGAACCGAGCCGGACAGCAGGCCCGTCATCGCTTCACCACCGCCCGAGAACGCCACGTACTTCAGCTTGGTGACATCCTCGATGCCCGCGGCCTGCGCCAGCAGCATCGGCTTGATGTGGTCATAGCTGCCGACAGAGGAGCCGCCGGCGATACCGACCGAACGCGGATCTTCCTTGATCATCTCCATCATCTGGCCGAGATCCTGAAGCTCGCTGTCGGCCGAAACCGCAATCGCGCCATACTCGGCCCCGAAGGTCGCCAGCCAGTGAACATCTTCCTTGGTCGCGCCCTCGAAGATGCCTTGCGCGATCCGCGCGCTGGTGCTCATCGAGGCGGCGACGATCAGGTTGTTGTCGTCGTTGCGCTCTTTGGTGACATGCGCGAACGCCACGCCGCCGCCGCCGCCGGTCATGTTGGTCACCTGCATGGTGTCCTCGATCACGCCAAGATCGAACAGGTATTTCGCTGTCGTCCGGCAGATGAAGTCCCAGCCGCCGCCCGGGTTCGAGGGCGCGATGCACTCGGGGTTCTCCGGCTTGAATTCCTGTGCCTGCGC
>JBFHFG010000532.1:0-2927 GCA_041583815.1 Halovulum sp. | reverse complement strand
CGCTGGGCGCCACCTCGCACCCGGTGCCGGCGCCGCGCCGCGCGGCCCCGGCACCCTCGGCGGACGAGGTCGAGATCGCAGTCTGCGGCGCGCATATGTCGGGCCTGCCCCTGAACGGCGAACTGACCGGCCGCGGTGCCCGCTTTCTGTCGCGGGCCCACACGGCACCGGGTTACAGGCTTTATGCGCTTGCGGGCGGTCCGCCGGCCCGGCCCGGCCTGCTGCGGATCGAAAAAGGGCGCGCCATCGAGGTCGAGACCTGGGCCTTGCCCCGTGCGGCGCTGGCCGGGTTCATGGACGGGATACCCGCGCCGCTGACCATCGGCACGATCAAGTTGCAGGACGGACGGCAGGTAAAGGGATTCCTGGTCGAAAGCTCGGGCGTGCAAGGCGCGCAGGACATCACCGACTTCGGCGGCTGGCGCGCTTTCATAGACGCGCAACTGATCCCCGGCGGCTGAGCAAGATCCGCCCGAGGCGCGCGCGGGGACTGGACATCCGCGCGCGGCTGGGTGAGTGCTGAGCCTGAGCCGTTTCAGGCAACTACCGCACAAGACGAGGATTTCGCGCCGTGGGACCCGAATTCGACCCCGCCTCACTCGACGGGCTGACCCTTGCGCTGCTGGTCGGTGGCATGGCTTTGACCGGCATGATCGCGGGTGTGCTCGCCGGTTTGCTGGGCGTCGGCGGCGGTATCGTCATCGTGCCGGTGTTGTTCTGGGTGCTCACACTGCTGAATGTCGCGCCGGAATATGCCAGCCACCTGGCGGTCGCGACCTCGCTTGCGACGATCATCCCGACGTCGATCTCGTCCATGCGGTCCCATGCAAAGCGCGGCACCGTCGACAAGCCGCTGCTGCGACTCTGGGGGGCGGGCGTCTTCGCCGGCGCGCTGATCGGCGGCCTGCTTGCCAAGGTGATCCCCGGCGACGGGCTGCGTGCGCTGTTCGGCGTCGTCGCACTGGCCGTCGCGGTCAACATGGCGATCCCGAAGACCCTGGTGATCCAGGATCATCTGCCGGTGCGGGCGTGGGTGAACCGCGCCATCGCGGGCGTGATCGGTGTGATCTCGGCGCTGATGGGGATCGGCGGCGGTACGCTTTCCGTACCCACGCTTACCGCGCTCAGCTTTCCGCCGCACCGGGCGGTGGGCACGGCCGCCGCGCTGGGCCTGCTGATCGCCGTGCCCGGCGTCGCGGGCTTCATCTGGGCCGGTTGGGGCATCGACGATCTGCCGCCGGGCAGTCTGGGCTATGTCAGTCTGCCGGCGGCGGCACTGATCGCGCCGATGAGTTTCCTGTTCGCGCCGCTGGGCGCACGGCTTGCCCATGCGTTGAATCCGGCGAACCTGAAACGCGCCTTCGCGCTGTTCCTGGCGATCACCGCGCTGCGGATGCTGACCGGCTGAACGGGCCGGCTGAACGGGCCGGTTGCAACAGCAATGGCTGCAGCAGTGCTGCCACGACACGCGTCACGCCGCGTCTTCCGCGCAGGCTGGCCCGGATGCCCGTGATCCCGTAACACTCTACAAGGGCGGTCGCGGTCGGAACGGGCAGAAATTCGTTGCCCGAAAGCTGTCGCCATGCAAAAGAGCGGCCTCGTTCAAAGAGGCGAACGCCGGACGCGGATCGGACCGCAGTCCGGCCGGGAGGGACGATGAAGGTTCTGGGAAAGGTGGCTGCGGCGATCTGCGCGCTGAACGCGGCTCTGGGCGCGGTGTTTGCCTGGCTGTCGCTGGGCATCGTGCTGGTGTGTTTCTCGGTCGTGGTGCTGCGCTATATCTTCGCCACGAGTTTCGTGTGGATGCAGGACCTGTACATCTGGCTCAGCGGCGCGATGTTCACTGCCGTGGGCGGTTTCGCCCTGCTGAAGGACAGTCACGTCCGGGTGGACATCTTCTACCGCCCCGCGGGCGAACGCCGGAAGGCCTGGGTGGATCTGATCGGCACGGTGGTGTTCCTGCTGCCGTTCATGTTCGTCGTCGTGGCCTATTCCTTCCCCTTTGTCAGCCGCGCCTGGTCCTACGCCGAAGGGTCGGCCAACGTCGGCGGCATGCCGGGCCTGTTCATCCTGAAAAGCTTCATCCTGCTGTTTGCAGGGTCCGTTGCGCTGCAGGGCGTTGCGATGATCTGCCGGTCGATCCTGATCCTTGGCGGTCGCGAAGACCTGGTTCCGCACCGGATGCGCTATGACGTGCTTGCCACCGAGGAGGGTGCCGCCTGATGGACCCCGTACTGATCGGAGAGGTCCTCTCCGGACTGATGTTCTTCGGCATCATCGCCTTCCTGCTGCTGGGCTTTCCCGTGGCGTTCACGCTTGCGGGTGTCTCGCTGCTGTTCGGCCTGGTCGGCATGGCCTTCGGCGTGTTCGATCCGTCGAACTTCGGCAGCCTACCGAACCGCTATATCGGCTACATGACCAACGAGGTGCTGGTCGCCGTTCCGCTGTTCATCTTCATGGGCGTGATGCTGGAACGGTCGCGCATCGCCGAACAGTTGCTGCTGACCATGGGCAAGCTGTTCGGTAACCTGCGCGGCGGGCTGGGGATATCCGTGATCCTGGTGGGCGCATTGCTGGCGGCCTCGACCGGGGTGGTTGGGGCGACCGTGGTGACGATGGGCCTGATCTCGCTTCCGGCGATGCTGCGGGCGGGCTATGATCCGCGGCTGGCGACCGGCGTGATCTGCGCCAGCGGCACGCTGGGCCAGATCATTCCGCCCTCGACGGTACTGATCTTCATGGGCGACATGCTGTCGTCGATCAACAGCCAGGTGCAGATGGAGAAGGGCAATTTCGCGCCCGTTCCCGTCTCGGTCGGTGACCTGTTCGCCGGCGCGCTGCTGCCGGGGATCCTGCTGGTCGGGTTGTACACCGCATGGACGATATTCAAGGCGATCACGGACCCTGAAAGTTGCCCTGCGACCCCT
>JBFHFG010000531.1:0-2937 GCA_041583815.1 Halovulum sp. | reverse complement strand
TGGACGCGATGTTGACGATAGCCCCGCCGCCCGACTGGCGGATAAGTGGGGCGGCGGCCTGTGCGCCCACCATCACTGCGCGCTGGTTGACGCGCCATAGCAGGTCCATCTCCTCCACGGTCATCTCGGTGAAGGGCTTCTGAATGGTGATCCCGGCGTTGCTGACCAGCCCGTGCAGCGCGCCTGTACGGGCAGTCGTCCGGGAAATGGCGTTGCTCAGCGCGTCAGGGTCGCCGACGTCGACCTGTTCGAAGCTGCCGCCCTCGGCCTCGACTTTCTTGCGGGCGCTTGTGTTGATGTCGAACCCGGTGACATCCGCGCCCCAGGCCAGACACTGGCGCAGGATACCCAGCCCGATACCCGCTCCCGCGCCGGTGACGATCACGGTCTTTCCGGTTAGCGGTCCGTTCATTTCACCGCCCCCGCCGTCACGCCCGACACGATCCGGCGCTGGAAGATGACGAACAGGACCAGCAGCGGAAGCGAGCCCAGCACGGCCGCCGGGAAAAGCATGTCGGGTTGCACGTTCAGGTTCCCCAGGAAGTTGTAGACGCTCCGCATCACTGTGAATTTCTCGGGCGAGGTCAGCAGCAGCAGTGGATAGGTGAAGTCGTTCCAGACCATCAGCGCGACGAACAGCGACAGCGTAGCCGTGGCCGGCCCCAGTAGCGGGCGGATCACGTACCAGTAGATCTGCCAGTCGTTGCAGTTGTCCAGACGCGCGGCCTCTTCCAGCTCGCGCGGGATCGCGCCGATGAAGCTGGTGTAGAAGAACACCGCCAGCGGCAGGTTCAGCGCGGTGAAGGCCAGGATGATGCCAAGATAGCTGTCAAGCAGGCCAAGGTTACGGAAGATGACGTAGATCGGCGTGATCGTGACAAAGGGCGGCGTGGCCATTCCCAGCGCCACCAGCATCACGACGATCCGGGTGAAGCGGTTGGTGCGCCGCGCCAACGGGTAAGCCGCCATCGATCCCAGCAGTGCCACCAGCAGCGTTACCGAAATAGTGATCCCAACCGAGTTCACCACGCTGCGCAGGTAGTTCATGCTTTCCAGCGCGTTGGCGTAATTGCCCAGGTACAGCGTTTCCGGCAGGCCCAGCGGCTTTTCCGAGATTTCGGCGGCTGTCCGGAAGGACATGGCAATCATGTAGAAAACCGGCGAGAGCATCACCAGCACCGCGCCAACGACGGCGGTGCGGGCGATCAGCCCGGTCAGCCTGCGCATGGTCCGGGTCATGTATTCGCCTCCCGACGCCGCAAATAGAGGTTTTGGGACACGGCCACGACGACGACGATGATCAGCATGATGATCGACAGGGCGCTGGCGAAACCGAACTTGTAGCTGCCGAACAGGTTGTTGACGATCTCGAGGCTGAGCGTATTCGTCGCCCGGTCCGGCCCGCCGCGGGTCATGATGAAGGGCAGTTCGAAGGTCTTGAGCGTGCCCACGGTCGACAGGATGATGTTCACCGTGAAGCTGGGCGCCAGCAGCGGCAGTTCCAGCCAGCGGAAGCGCTGCCACGAACTGGCGCCGTCCAGCCGCCCGGCCTCTTCGATCTCGCGCGGGATGTTGGCGAAGCCGACCAGGAAGATCGCCGTGGTGTAGCCGGTGAACATCCAGACATGGGTGAAGGCCACTGCGTAAAGTGCGGTTGCCGGATCGCCGAGCCAGCCGCGCGCCAGATGCTCCAGCCCCACGGCGGTCAGCACCGCGTTCAGCCCGCCGGAATAGGGGGCATAGATGAACTGCCAGACATAACCGACGATCACGAAGGACATCATCGCCGGGGTGAACAAGGCGGACCGGCAGAAATTGCGGATCTCGGGCATCCGGTGCAACAGCACGGCAAAGATCAGCCCGGCCAGCGTCTGGATGGTCACGACCAGAAAGGTGAACTTCACCGTCACCCAGACGCTGTTGAGATAGCGGTCGCGGCTGACGAAGCGGTCGTAGTTCTTCCAGCCCACCCAATCGGCCTGACCGACGCCCGTGAAGTCGGTGAAGCTCATCTGCAACGACAGCAGGATTGGATAGACGAAGAACGCGCCAATCACTGCCAGTGCAGGCAAGGTGAAAAGATAGATGGTCTTGGTTCGGGACAAGGTCTCACCTGTCGGAAGATGCGACCCCCGCCGCCGGGAGGGAGAGGGAGGAAACGGCGGGGGCCAAAAGGGGCGGTGGGTTGGCCGTTACAGACTGTCTTCGACAGCCTCGTCCCACCGCTCCAGCACGTCTTCGTTCGACCGGTCGGTATCCAGAAGGAAGCCGGTCAGGCTGTCCCAAAGCTCGGCCTCAAGTGGCTTGGGCCAGTCGAGCACCGCGAACGGGTACATGATGATGCCGCCGTTCGCGCGCGCCTCGTCATAGGGCGCGGCAAGGTCGGGTGTGCCGCTGGCACCGTCCTCGAACGGGCTGTAGGCGCTTTCGGCGTCGAGCATCACCTGCAGGTTTTCCGGCTGGGCAAAGAACTCGACGAAGCGGGTGGCGGCGCTCATGTTCTCGGACTGGCTGCTGATCGACCAGCCGATGCCGAACAGGTCCAGCGCGACGCCCGGCTCCTGCGCCGAAGGGATCGGCGCGAAGACATAGTCCAGCCCCTCGACGGACGAGAAATCGGCGATGTTCCATGCGCCTTGCGGCATCATCGCGAAGCCGCCCGACTTGAACTCGGTCAGCGCGGTGGACCAGGGGTCCAGCCCGGCCTGCGCCTTCGGGTCGATACACTTTGCGTCGATCAGGTCGCGGATCGTGTCGAGCGTGCCGTTGAAGGCTGTGGAATCCACGAAGGTCTCGTCGCCGCTGCCAAGCGCCGAGGCTGGCACGTCGCTTGCCTCGAGTCCGTTGGCGACCACGACCAGCGGTGCCTGGAAACCGCCAGTGAAGATCATCGGTTTGATCCCCGCCGCGTCCAGCTTGCCGCAGGCATCCTTAAGC
>JBFHFG010000530.1:0-2937 GCA_041583815.1 Halovulum sp. | reverse complement strand
TTCTGATTTCGGAAACCACCGGACCCGAGCCGGAACTGCGCGACGTGCTGACCGGTCCGGTGCCTGCGGACTTCGTGCCCGAGTATACTGCCGCTGATGATGTGGCGTTGTTGATGTACACCTCCGGCTCCACCGGGATGCCGAAGGGGATCCGCCATGGGCACCGGGTGCTGGCCTCCTACGTGCCGTCGATCAGCCTGTTCTTCAACCTCACCATGCATGACGAGGATGCGGTGTTCTGGTCTCCGTCCGACTGGGCCTGGGTCGGCGGGCTGCTTGACATGCTGTTCCCGGCCTGGCTGGCTGGCCGACCGGTCGTGACCTCCGAGGCGCGCTTCAAGGCCGAATGGGCCTATGACTTCATGGCCCGCCACAAGGTCACGCACACCTTCCTCGCCCCCACGGCAATCAAGCGACTGGCACAAACTGCCAATCCGCGTGAGGACTACGACCTGTCGCTGCGCGTGATCTGCACCGGCGGCGAGGCGCTGGCCGCCGATACGCTAGCCTGGGCCGAGGACCGGCTGGGCGTGGTCTGCAACGAATTCTACGGCATGACCGAGGTCAACCACCTGATCGGCAACTGCGCGGCGCTTTACCCGCGCAAGCCGGGATCGATGGGCGTGGCCTATCCCGGGCACACGGTTCGGTTGGTCGATGCCG
Source organism: Halovulum sp. (assembly GCA_041583815.1). GTDB lineage: Bacteria > Pseudomonadota > Alphaproteobacteria > Rhodobacterales > Rhodobacteraceae > Halovulum. The sequence continues at coordinate 2,274 of JBFHFG010000530.1, read as the reverse complement.
ACGGCAACGAGGTGGCAGATGGCGAGGCGGGCGAGATCGTCACGCCGGCCACCGCGCCAACGCGCTACCTGGGCTATCTGAACAACCCCGAGAAGGACGCCGAACTGCGTTTGGGCCAGTGGATGCGGACCAATGACCTGGCTATCCGCGATGCCGATGGGTACTTCTGGTACAAGGGCCGCTCGGACGACCTGATCAAGTCCTCGGGTTTCCGCATCGGTCCGGCTGAGATCGAGGATTGCCTGCTGGCTCACCCGGCGGTGGCCGAGGCTGCGGTGATCGGTAAACCCGATCCTGATCGCGGGCAAATCATCAAGGCGTTTATCCGCGTAGCGAAATCTGCTCAGCCCGGCGAAGCACTGTCCGACGAACTCAAGGCGCACGTCCGTGCCCGGCTGGCCGCCTATAAGGCCCCACGCGAGATCGCTTTCGTAGACGGGTTCGAGATGACGTCTTCGGGGAAAATCAACCGAAAGGCGCTTCGGGCACAGGAAATGGCCAATCAAGATTTGACATAACAAATTTGTATGTACTAATCTGACCGTCGAGATAGGGAGGCCCCGATGAGATTTGGTATTCATGCCGGTCTGTGGATGGACAACTGGACGGACGATCCGGCACCGCTGTTCGACAAGGCTGCACGCATCGGCTTCGACGGGGTCGAGCTGTCGTTGCTGGGCGTTAGCCCGGACAAGGCGGCCCGACTGCGCGAGGCTGCCGGAAACGCCGGGATTGCACTGACCTGCTCGACCGGGCTTGGCCCGGACGAGGATCCGTCCTCGGCCGATCCAGCGGTGCGTGCCAAGGCGCGCGAGACGCTGGCCCGCGCGATCGAGACTGTTGCCGCGATGGGTTCGTCCGGCCTGGCCGGGGTCGTCGCTGCGCCCTGGGGCGTGTTCGATCCGGCCGACAAGGCCGACCGCGCGAAACGCTCGGCCGAGACGCTGGGGCAGATGCAGGACCACCTGGCGCAGCATGGCGTGACGCTGGGCATCGAGGGGCTGAATCGCTTCGAGTCGGACCTGACCAGCACCGCTGCTGAGACCTGCGCCATCGCCCGCGCCAGCGGGGCCGCCAACGTTGGTGTGCTGCTGGACAGCTTTCACATGAACATCGAGGAAAAGGACCCGCCCGCAGCCCTGCGCGCGGCGGGCGATACGCTGGTGCACTACCACGTCTCGGACAACGACCGGGGCGTACCGGGCAGCGGCCGCTACGATTTCGCCGCCGATGCGCAGGCGCTGAAGGACATCGGTTATCGCGGCTGGATCGTCGCCGAGATGTTCGTGCGCGCCGGGCGTCCGACCAGTGCGGATCTGAACATCTGGCGCGATATCGAGCCGGATGCGGACCAGGCCGCGGAACAGGCTTTGGCTCACATGAAAAAGGTGTTTGCGCATGTCGGCTGAACAGTACTTCACCACTTTGCGCGCGAAGATCGAGGCCGACATGGTCCATCTGAACGCTCTGGATGCAGCCCTTGGCGACGGCGATCACGGCACGACGATGGTTCGCGGTCTGACCCGCGCCGTCAGCGCCGAGGATGGCGCACGCGCCAAGGCGTTCATGCGTGCCTCGGGTGGGGCATCGGGCACCCTTTTCGGACTGGTGCTGCACGAGATCGAGCAACATCTGGAGGCCGGGTCCGATCTAGCCGCCGGGTTGGCACGGGCCGAGGCGCGGATCTGCGATCTCGGGCAGGTGAAGCCCGGCGACAAGAGCATGATCGACGCGCTGTCTCCGGCGGTCTCGGCGCTGCGCGATGGCGACCTTGCTGCGGCCATTGCGGCTGCGGAGGCCGGGCGTGATTCCACCGTTGCACTCAAGGCGCGGCGTGGTCGGGCGCAATATGTCGAAGGCGCGGGCGAGGGGCACATGGACCCCGGCGCGGTTTCGCTTGTGATGATGCTGGCAGTGCTGGCACAGATCGAAGGTGCCGCATGAAGAAATTGTTCAACAGCGCCGAGAGCATGGTCGACGACATGATCGACGGCTTCGTCGGCGCCTACCCGCAGGTGGCCCGTGGCACATTGGATCCGCGTATCGTCATCCGGCGACGCGACCGCAAGAACCCGGACGAGAAAGTGACGATCCTGATCGGCAATGGCGCCGGGCATGAACCCATCGCCATGGGCTTCGTCGGCAAAGGGGTACTGGATGCGAATGTCGTCGGTGACGTGTTCGCCGCGCCTTCCGCCGACCTGATCCTTGATGGTGTGCGCGAGGTGACGGGCAAGGCGGGGTCGATCCTGCTGATCTCGCAGCATTCGGGCG
>JBFHFG010000529.1:0-2946 GCA_041583815.1 Halovulum sp. | reverse complement strand
GATCGAAGGTCATGTCGCGGACCTGTCGCACATGGCCGAGGTCGGAGAGCTTGCCGATACGGTTGCCGCGGCACATCCAAAGATTGATGTTCTGATCAACAACGCGGGCATCTACCGGACGTCGGACGACGTCACTGCAGAGGGGATGGACGTGCGGTTTGCCGTCAACACGATCGCGCCCTATCTGCTGACCAAGCGGCTGTTGCCGGTGATGGGGGCGGGTGCGCGTATCCTCAACCTGTCTTCGGCGGCGCAGGCGCCGGTCGATCTGTCGGCGCTTGCCGGCGGGCGGCGGATGGAGGCCTCGCAGGCCTATGCGCAAAGCAAGCTGGCGCTGACCATGTGGTCCCGTGACCTTGCCGACAAGCTGGGCGCAAAGGGACCTTCGGTGATCGCGATCAACCCCGGCTCGCTGCTTGCGACCAAGATGGTCAAGGAAGGGTACGGCATCGCCGGGCACGATATCGGCATCGGCGTCGGAGTGCTGGCGCGCGCGGCGCTTGATGACGCGTTCGCCGAGGTAAGCGGGCGCTATTTCGACAACGATGCGGGACGGTTCGCCAATCCGCATCCGGACGGGATGAATGCGGCCCGGTGTCGTGCGGTCGTCGAAGCCATCGAGAATGTTCTGGCGCGTCAGGCCGGATAGAACGCGCGTGATCGTCACGGTGTAGCGGCCCCCCGGGCGGGCCTGGACGATAACGCGATCGGCCCGCCCAGGCGGGCCATGGCGCTTCGGTCTCCCCCCAGGGCCGAAGCGCCTTTTTCGTGTGTGCGTGACAGACGCGACCGGTTTCCAGCACGGAAAAGCGCAATGTCTTCAAACCTTCGCAAACGGGTTGATGGACCGAGGGCATGTCATGGACTAACAATCGGAACTGGCCGTTCCGGCGGCCCGCGTTGCCCGGTATCCGGTACCGGGGTCGCATTACCAGTGAGGAGTTCTGATCATGGAAACCAGGGGCATGAAACTTGCGGTGTCGACGCTTGCCGTCGCCATCGCCGGGCTGGCTCAGCCGGCGGCTGCCGACACGCTTCGCCTGCTGACCTGGGGGGGCTACGCCCCCGAGAACGTCGTCGAGATGTTCGAGGCCGAGACTGGCCACACCGTCGAGGTCACGAAATCGAACAACGAGGAAATGATCGCGAAGCTGCGCGCGACCGGCGGCGGCGGGTTCGACCTGGCGCAGCCCAGCCAGGACCGGATCGCCGGACCTCAGCTGGAGTTTGGCATCTACAAGCCGATCGACGTATCGCAGCTGGACACCTCGCTGTTCATCCCGTCGATGCTCGAGGCGACGATGGCCAACACCACCGTCGATGGCGAAGTCTATGGCGTGCCGCATGTGTGGGGCACCTCGGGGCTGGTGGTGGATACCTCGATCGCGGGTGACGTAAAGGACTATATCGACCTGTGCAGCGACGCAGTGGCCGGCAAGGTTTCGTACCGGCTGAAGCGGCCGACGCTGATAGGGTTCGCCTTCGCGATGGGCATGGACCCGTTTGCCGCCTATGGCGACGAGGCCAAATACACCGAGATCATGGAAAAGGTCGAAGCGAAGCTTGTCGAGTGCAAGCCCAACGTGAAGACCTACTGGGGCGGCGGCGACGAACTGATGGGCCTGCTGCGCTCGGGCGAAGTGGTCGCGTCGATGGCCTGGGATACCGGCGGCTGGAAGCTGAACAGCGACAATCCCGACATCACCTTTGTCGCACCGGCCTCGGGTGCGCTGGGCTGGATCGACACGTTTGTGCTGCCCGCCAAAGGGCAGGCGGACGAAGCCGCCTATGCCTGGATCAACTTCGTGATGAAGCCCGAGATCGCGGCGCTGATCACCGAAGCCGCGGGTAACTTCACCGCGTCGAAAGGGGCGGATGAATTCGCCTCGGATACGCTGAAGGCGCAGTATCAGGCGTCGTTCCCGCCCGAAGCGATCGACAACATCAAGTGGTATCCGCCGGTGCCCGCTGGCCTCGAGGCGATCGAGGGCGGTGTGCTGGATCGCGTCAAGGCCGCCAACTGAGCCTTGCGACACTGAAAATCGGCGGTACCCGTGACTGACGGGTGCCGCTGGCTGTATAATAGACGGACGTGCCCATGACCCCCGACCTGGAGTGTATCGACCTGACCCGCCGCTTCGGTGATGTCACCGCCGTGGATGACGTATCGTTCCAGGTGCCGCCCGGTTCGTTCTTCTCGATCCTGGGGCCGTCGGGATGTGGCAAGACCACGATCATGCGGATGGTTGCGGGCTTTCTTGACCCCAGCAGCGGTGATATCCGGATCAAGGGCAAGTCGATGAACCGGGTCGCGCCCAACAAGCGGCCGGTGAACATGGTCTTCCAGCATCTGGCCCTGTTCCCGATGATGAACATCGCCGACAACATCGGCTACGGGCTGCGCCGCAAGGGCATGGGCCGGTCCGAGATTGCGCGAAAGGTGGACGAGGCGCTGGAGCGCATCGGCCTGCCGGGCATCGGCGCCCGCAAGGTCGACGAGCTTTCAGGTGGCCAGAAGCAACGCGTCGCCATCGCGCGCTGCATGGTCATGGAACCTGACGTCCTGCTGCTGGACGAACCGCTGGGCGCGCTGGACCTGAAACTGCGCGAACACATGAAGATCGAGTTGAAGGCGCTGCAGGCAGCCTTTGACACCACATTCGTCTACATCACCCATGACCAGTCCGAGGCGCTGGTGATGTCGGACCAGATCGCGGTGATGAACCACGGCGTGTTCGAGCAGGTCGGCACGGCGCGCGACCTTTACTACCGGCCCGCCACGGCGTTCGTTGCCGGGTTCGTCGGCGAGTCGAACCGCTGGCGCGGCCGCATCGAACGTGTCGAAGGCGACCAGATGCAGATGCGCACCGAAAGCGGCATGACCATGCGCGGCTCGGTCCACGGGCGCGACCTGAAAGCCGGTGATGAGGCCGATATCTTTGTCCG
>JBFHFG010000528.1:0-2954 GCA_041583815.1 Halovulum sp. | reverse complement strand
GTATGACTGTTGAAACCGGTTGCAAAAGCAAGGAAGGGGACGGGAATGGACAGGGTCGACCGCTTGCGTACGGGGCGCCCGGTGCTGGTGCTGGGCCGTGCGGGCATGGATTTCTACGCCGATCCGCCGGGTGCGAAGGCAGACGAGGCCAGCCAGTTCTTCGCGTGCCTCGGCGGCTCGTCGGGCAATATCGCCGCGGGCTTGTGCCGGCAGGGCGTGGCCGCGGCAATCCTGACCTCGGTGTCTGACGATGCCGTCGGTCGCTTTGTGCGAAACCAGTTGCAGCACTACGGCGTCGAGACCGACCACCTGCGCACCGTGACGGGCGAGGCGCGCACCTCGCTTGCGGTCACCGAAACCCGGCTCGAAGGCACGCAGACCGTCATCTACCGCAACGACGCTGCAGATTTCCAGATGACCCGTGCCGATGTCGAGGCGGTGACCTACGACCGCTACTCGGCGCTCGTGTTGACCGGGACGGCGCTGGCCGCCCAGCCCTCGCGCGATGCCACGCTGCACGCGATGGCGCTGGCCCGCGACGCTGGGCTGCCGGTGGTTCTGGACATCGACTACCGCCCCTATTCCTGGCCCTCGGCCATGGAAGCCGCGCAGGTCTACATGCAGGCCGCCCGTGCCTCGGACATGGTCATCGGCAATGACGAGGAGTTCGATGTCGTCGCCGGAGGCGCGAACGGGCAGGCGCTTGCACAGGCGCTCGCAACCGAGGGCCGCATCGCGATCTACAAACTCGGCGCGCGCGGTTCTGTCACCTATCGCGGCGACAGCCGTTTCGACAGCGGCATCTTCCCGGTACAGGCGATCAAGCCGATGGGGGCAGGGGACAGTTTCATGGCCGGGTTGCTGGCGGGCCTTGCCGCGGGCCGGTCGCTGGAGGAGGCGGTGGCTCGAGGCTCGGCCTCGGCGGCGATCGTCGTGCGGTGCATCGGCTGCGCCCCGGCGATGCCCACGACAGGGGAGCTCGACGCTTTCCTTGCCGACAACCGGATGTCCCCCGCCGGTTAGTCCACCATCGGCGGGATCACCATGCGCAGTGCCGCGCCGTCCGGCGGCGCGGGCATGGCGCCTCGGCTGTGTGCCGCCATGATCACCCGGCAGGCGTTGCGCAGATCCTCGGCGAAGTCGTGGTACAGCACCATGTCCAGCCGCTCCTCGCGCAGCAGCGCCCGGTTCTCGGCGTCCAGGTCGTGCCCGATCATCAGCGGCCTGCGCCGCCCGCCCGCCTCGAGGCTGTCCAGCAGCCGCCGGTTGCCGCCGCCGATGGAATAGACCGCCGCCAGCCCCTGCGCCGCCAGGTCCCGAACCTTCGCATGGAACCCGGCATCGTCCGGGTCCTGCACCAGCACATGCAGGGTTGCGCGCGGCATCGCCTCGGCCATCGCGGCGCGGAATCCGGCCTCGCGTGCTTCCTCGCCCCGGAACCGGTCGTTGCGGATCGTCACAAGGACCCGGTGCACCCGCCCCGGCGCCAGCCAGCGCCGCAGCACCCAGGCCGCCGTCTGCCCGGCGCGCGCGTTGTCCAGACCCACATAGGCCCGCCGGCCCGTGCCCGGCATGTCCGACGCCAGCGTCACCACGGGCACGCCCGCCGCCGTCAGCCGGTCGACCGCCGCCCGCACCCGCGCCGCATCGGGTGCCATCAGGATCACCCCGTGACTGCCCAGCCGTTCGGCACGCTTCAAGGCCTGCTCCAGGTCCGGTACCGGAAAGCGCCCGCGCATGTCGCGCCGCACCCTAAACACGGCGGGCTGCATCAACGGCAGTTCCGCGGCCAGCGCCTCGTCCAGCGAGTCGCGAAAGCTTTGCGGGGCCTCGACGATCAGGTCCACGATCAGCTTGCGCCCGGTCAGTGCCAGTTGCCCGGCCTGGGATTCGAGTTCCGCGATGGCGTGATGCACCCGGTCGACGGTCTGCCGCCGCACGCCACCGCGCCCGTTCAGCACCCGGTCCACCGTGGCGGTGCCCAGTCCCGCTTGCAGGGCAATGTCCTTGATCAGAAAGCGATGGCTCATGGCTTTGATTGATTTTTGATGGATTCTGCCCCTGCCGGGACGCCCGTGCAAGCGTATCCTGATCCCAACGACAAACCCTGAAGGGAGATGAGGAAATGCTCGACCGCAACCCACCCGCCGACCAGGTCTGGCTGTCCGAGGACAGCTGCGACATCGCCGAATTCGCCGCGCATGTCGGCCAGACCACAGATCCGGCCGACTATCCCTTCGCCGCCGAGATCGCGAAGAACATCCCGGTCTACGATGGCGACGCGCTGCGCACGGCCTTCGCCGACGACGCCACCGCCAAACCGGTGATGGCCGAGATGAACCGCGCCTTCCTGTCCGGCCCCGGCATAATTGCGGTCAAGCGCGGCTACGATGACCTGGCGCTGGTCGACGAGGTGACCGAGGCGTTGTCGGCGATCATCAAGGAAGAAGAGGCCAGCAACGCGGGCAAGGGCGACCACTTTGCCGCCGCAGGGGCGAACAGCCGCGTCTGGAACGCGCACGAGAAGCTCTGCATCGCCAACCCCGAACTTTTCGCCCGCTACAACGCGAACGAACTGATCCGCCGCATCAGCGAAGCGTGGCTCGGCACCGGCTACCAGATCACCACGCAGGTCAACGTCGTCCGCCCGGGTGGCAAGGCGCAGACGGCGCACCGCGATTATCACATGGGCTTCCAGTCCGTGTCCGACCTGATGACCTATCCGGCGCAACAGCACGCGTTGTCGGCCAGCCTGACGCTTCAGGGCGCGGTGGCGCATTCGGACATGCCGCTGGAATCCGGCCCGACCAAGCTGCTGCCCTATTCGCAAAGCTACCTGCCCGGCTATCTCGCGGTGCTGCTGCCCCAGTTCCGCGAGCATTTCGAGAAGCACCACGTGCAGGTGCCACTGGAAAAAGGTGATCTGCTGTTCTTCAACCCCGCGACCTTCCATG
>JBFHFG010000527.1:0-2955 GCA_041583815.1 Halovulum sp. | reverse complement strand
TGGGCGACGATCTCGCCGGTGCCGGGGTGGGCCGAATGGCCCTTGACCACGACCGGGCAGCCGGCTGCCAGGGCCGCGGCGGTGTCGCCCCCGGCGGTCGAGAAGGCCAGCGGGAAGTTCGACGCGCCGAAAACGGCGATCGGGCCGATGGGCCGCTGCACCATTTTAAGGTCCGGGCGCGGCAGCGGCTGACGATCGGGCAGGGCGGCGTCGTGGCGGCGGTCCAGGTAGTCACCCTTGCGGATATGCTCGGCGAACAGGCGCAGCTGGCCGGTGGTGCGGCCCCGCTCGCCGTTGAGCCGCGCCTCGGGCAGGCCGGTTTCCTGGGTACCGATTTCGGTGATGGCGTCGGCGCGGGCTTCGATCTCGTCCGCGATCTTGTCGAGGAAGGCGGCGCGCTCCTCGCGGGTGGTGTAGCCGTAAGACCAGAACGCCTCTTCGGCGGCCTCGGCGGCCATGTCGACCAGCGCGGGAGTGCCGACGGCGAAGTCATGCGCAGGACCATGCGCCGGTTCGGATTTGAACGTGGTTTCGCCAGCGACCCAGTCGCCCGCGATCAGGTGTTTTCCGGTGATGCTCATGCTGTCCTCGTTGACGTCAGAGAAGGTTGCGCCCGGCAAGGTTCCGCATCAGCGCCGCGGCGCCGAAGGTCCATTCCGGGCATTCGGTGGAAAGACGGACGGTGTTGCGCAAGGCGCCCAGCCCCGCGCACGAGATGGTCACGACATCCCCTGTCTTGTGGGTAAAGCCCTGTCCGGGCGTGTCGCGGTCTTCGGTCGGGGCGAAAAGCGTGCCCAGGAACAGTACCAGCCCATCCGGATACTGGTGATGCCGCCCGATGGTCTGCGCGACAAGGTCGGCCGGATCGCGGCTGATTTCCTTCATCGACGAGGCGCCATCCAGCACGTAGCCGTCGGTGCCCTCGACCCGAAGGTCCAGTTCGGCCTTGCGCACGTCATCCAGCGTGTAGCCGTCGTCGAACAGCCGGATCATCGGCCCCAGCGCGCACGAGGCGTTGTTGTCCTTGGCCTTGCCCAGCAGCAGCGCCGAACGCCCCTCGATGTCACGCAGGTTCACGTCGTTGCCCAGCGTGGCGCCGAGAATCTGCCCGCGGCTGTTCACCGCCAGCACGATCTCGGGTTCGGGGTTGTTCCAGCGGGATATCGGGTGCAGGCCGACCTCGGCCCCCCAACCCACGGCGGACAGCGGCTGCGCTTTCGAGAATACCTCGGCGTCAGGGCCGATTCCGACCTCCAGGTACTGCGACCACATGCCAAGGCGGATCAACTCGGCCTTGACCTGGGCGGCCTGCTCGCTGCCGGCCTCGATCTGGTCCAGGCTGTCGCCGATGACTTCCGAAACCTTGGCGCGGATGCCCGCGGCCTTGTCCGGGTCGCCCGCCGCCTGTTCCTCGATCACCCGCTCGACCATCGAGCGGGCGAAGGTCACGCCGCAGGCCTTGACCGCCTGCAGGTCGCAGGGCGCCAGGAACCGCGCATCGTCACCCGAGGCGTCCAGCGTGGCGAAATCGGCGGGCGCGCCGATGTCCTTGCCCTCGGACGTAAGCACATGGCCTGCGGGGTCGTCCAGTTCCATGACATCGCGCACGGTCGGCGCCGCGCGGCTGGTGATATCAATCAGCCGCCCTTCGCGCAGCGTCACCACGCACGGACCCACGCCCGGTTGCCAGACCCGGCCCAACCACAGGCCCGCCTGCTCGTCCCGATCCAGTTGCATGCCTCCCCCTTTTTTCTTGCCTTGCTCGGTGATAAGCGACGGTTCCGGAAACTTCCACCGTCGAAACGTGTGCCGGCCGCCGGTCCGTTGGCTTCAGCGGCCGTTGCGCTTGCGCCAGTCGGCAAATGCGGCCAGCGTTTCGTCCTTCGTCGCCGGGTAGAGCCCGATGATCGACTGGCCCGCCATCACCCGTTCCTGGACGAAATCCTCGAATGCGGTCATTTCGACCGCCTCTTCCGCAACCTCGTCGGCCAGGTGCGCGGGGATCACGATCACGCTGTCGTCGTCGCCGACCAGGACATCACCGGGAAACACGGCCACGTCGCCGCAACCGATGGGGCCGTTGATCTCGATCGCCTCGTGCAGGGTCAGGTTGGTCGGGCTGGACGGGCGGTTGTGATAGGCGGGCATGTCCAGTTCGCCGATCGTCCTGGCGTCGCGAAAGCCGCCGTCGGTGACCACGCCCGCACCACCGCGCACCATCAGGCGCGAGACCAGGATATCCCCGGCCGAGGCCGCGCGCGGATCCTTGCGGCTGTCCATGACCAGGATGTGTCCCGGCGGGCAGGCCTCGATCGCCTTGCGCTGAGGGTGCTCCGGGTTGCGGAACTCGGTCAGCTGGTTCCGATCCTCGCGCGCCGGGATGTAGCGCAGCGTGAAAGCGGGGCCGACCATGTTCCGCCCCTTGGGGCTGACCGGCCGCACGTCCTGAAGCACCTGGTTGCGCAGGCCCCGCTTGTAAAGCGCGGTCGCCAGCGTCGCGACCGAGACGCCTTCCAGCCGGGTGCGGGTCTGGTCCTTCAGGGGATGCTCGGTCACGGGTGGTCTCCTTTGTTGCCGGGTACCTGCAGCGGGGCGCTGATGGGGGCTTCGGCGCGGGATGGCGGCCCACGGGACGGATGAGGGGCCACTGCACCTAATATATTTGTGCGTACGTAAACTCAACGACGAAACCCGGCACCCGGGCCGTTGGCCCGATCGTTGATTGACCAATCAATCAATATTTGGCAGTGTCGCGCGGTCCGAACCAGATGACGGTCGCCGCCATGTTCCAATCCCCCGAAGCCGCACGAACCCACGCACTCCCCGCAGCGCACCTATCCCCTCGGGCGGGGGGCGTCGGATGAGCGGGGTCGCATCGCTGCCGGTTCTGGACGAGGCAGATTATGTCATTGTCGGGTCAGGCTCGGCCGGGGCGGCGCTGGCCGCCCGGCTCAG
>JBFHFG010000526.1:0-2957 GCA_041583815.1 Halovulum sp. | reverse complement strand
TGCGCACCGGCTGCCCTGTGCAAACCGTCGAGCGTGATGAAACCGGCATCGTCGTGCGCACTGCGCAAGGCCCGGAAGCGCCCTTCGACGAGGTGGTTTTCGCCACCCATCCCGACCAGACACTGCGAATGCTGGCGCAGCCGTCACCCGCCGAGGCAGAGGCACTGTCGGCCATCCGCTACCAGGACAACCGAACAATACTGCATCGGGACCCGCGCCAGATGCCGCGTGCGCGGCGGTGCTGGTCCTCGTGGGTGTACCAGGCCGAAAGCGGACACGAGACACCGGGGATCGGCGTGACCTACTGGATGAACCGCCTGCAGAACATCCCCGAGGACGACCCGCTGTTCGTCACGCTCAACCCTCTGCGCGAGATCCCTGACGAGTTGATCTATGACGAGGTGACCTTCCGCCATCCGGTCTTCGACCGCACGGCGCTGGCCGCGCAGGACCGGCTGTTGGAACTGCAGGGCGATCGCGGCACCTGGTTCGCCGGCGCCTGGTCGCGGCACGGCTTTCACGAGGACGGGATCGCATCGGCGATGCGGGTGGCGCGCGGCATGGCCCGCCGCTATGCCGAACCAGTCGCGGCCGCCGCATGACCGCGCCCTTGCACCTGCACGGCACGACGGTCCATGCGCGTCGCGGTGCGCTGAGCCACGCCTTCTCGCACCGGGTCGACTATGTGCTGATCGACCCGGATGAGCCGCGCGGCCCGTGGCTGTTCTCGCGCAATCGGGTGAACCTGGCATCGGTGGCTGACAGGGATCACGGAGGTGTGCGCGGCACTGGCCGCGGCGCGGTCTGGGCGCACGAGGTACTGGCCCGTCACGGACTGGCCACAGGCGCGGACTCGCGCTTGCTGCTGCTGACACAACCCCGCTTCTTCGGTTATGTCTTCAACCCTGTCAGCTTCTGGCTGCGGTTCGAGGGCGACGCGCTGGTTGCCGTCATAGCCGAAGTCAACAACACCTTCGGCGACCGTCACTCCTACCTGTGCGCCCTGCCCGGCTTTGCGCCGATTGGCCCCGAAGACAGGATCACTGCGCGGAAGGTCCTTCATGTTTCGCCCTTCCAGCAGGTCGAGGGCGCGTATGAGTTCCGGTTTGACATCGGCGACGAGCGCATTGCGATCCGCATAGGCCACGCCAACGGGGACGAGGGCGTGGTCGCCACGTTGACCGGAAAACTTTCACCGTTGACGAGTCCGGGTATTCTGGCCGCTGCGGTCCGCCGCCCTTTCGGCCCAATGCGTACGATTTTTTTGATTTATCGGCACGCGATCCATCTGAAGCTGAAGGGCGCGCCCTACCGCGTGCGACCTGAACCGCCACTCGAGGAGATCAGCCGATGACCAGTTTCCTGACACGCCGCATCCAGCAGGACTTCCTGGAAAGCTGCGAAGGGATCGTCAACGGCTCGCTTCGGGTCGTCACCCCCGAGGGAGATGTCCACGATTTCGGACAGGGCGCGCCGCAGGCCGAGCTGCTGATCCACGACTGGGCCGCGATCACCGCCGCGGCAGCGCGCGGCGACATCGGGTTCGGCGAGGCCTATGTCGCGGGGCTTTGGGACACCCCGTCGATCGAGGCGGTGACGACCATCGCGCTGACCAACCTTGGTGCATTGCAGGGCTATGCCTATCCATCGTTCCTGTCGAACCTGAAATTCCGCATGGTCGACAGGATCATGCGCGCCAATTCGCGCAGCGGCGCGTCGCGCAATATCCGTGCCCATTACGATGTCGGCAACGAGTTCTACCAGCTGTGGCTGGACCCTTCGATGACCTATTCCTCGGCTCTGTTCGCACCCGGTGATGACGACCTGGAGCGGGCACAAGCGCGCAAGTACAACCGAATTCTGGACCGGCTGGGCGACGGCGAACGGGTGCTGGAGATCGGGTGCGGCTGGGGCGGGTTCGCGGAAGCTGCCGCCGAGTCGGGGCGCGACGTGACCGGGATCACGATATCCCCCCTGCAAAAGGCCTGGGCCGAGGCACGGCTGGATGGGCGCGCCGAAATCCGGCTACAAGACTACCGTGCCACACACGGCCGCTTCGATAACATCGTGTCCATCGAGATGATCGAGGCCGTCGGCGCGCGCTACTGGCCCACCTATTTCGGGACGCTTCGTGATCGGCTGACCGAGGGCGGGCGCGCGGTCGTGCAGGCGATCACAGTGCCCGACCAGTATTTCGAGACCTACCAAAAGGGCTCGGACTTCATCCGGCACCATACGTTTCCGGGTGGTATGCTGCTGAGCCAGGGGGTCATCGCCGAGCAGGCCCGTCGCGCGGGGTTGCGGGTGACGGAAAGCTTCGACTTCGGGCAGGATTACGCCCGCACCTGCCGGATCTGGGCGGACCGGCTGCGCGCCGAAAGCGCACGGATCTTGAGCATGGGCCATGACCAGCCATTCCTGCGCAGTTGGCTCTATTACCTCGAGATCTGCGCCGCCTCGTTCGCGGTACGTCAAACCGACGTGGTACAGGTCGAACTGGCGCATGCCTGATACCACGGCCCTTGCCGTCCGCGGACCAGCGCAGGCCGGACCGCGGGTGGCGGTGGTCGCTGGATTGCTCGCCTCGGCCGGGGTGCCGCTCTACATCCACCTACCCCGCTTTGCGTCCGAACTTGGACTTTCCCTGGGTGTCATCGGCCTGATGCTGCTGGGGCTGCGGGTGATGGACTTCGTGCAGGATCCTCTGCTTGGTTGGTTGGCGCAGCGCCTGCCCGAAAGGCGGCCCCAACTGGCGGCGGCCGCGCTGCTGGTGCTTGGAGCCGGTTTCTGCGCGATCTACACGCTGCAACCCGGGCTGATCGGGCTGGTGCTTGTGCTGGTCGCGGTGTTCACCGCCTACAGCTTGGGTACGATCCTGTTCTACGCCCAGTGTGCGGCGATCGCAGACCCGGGCGGCGATGCGGCGCACTACCGGATCGCGGGCTGGCGCGAGGCAG
>JBFHFG010000525.1:0-2961 GCA_041583815.1 Halovulum sp. | reverse complement strand
GGTGATCCCTTCGATACCGAGGACATCCGCTTCTGGTGGGAGGACAACGTCGAGGACCCCAACGTAACCGCGCGCATGAAGCCCGGCACCCTGGGCGAGGGCACGGTCCTGACCGTGATCGACGACTACACCTTCAAGTTCAGTTTCCGGAAACCCCAGGGCACCGCGACGCTCGAGGCGCTGGCCTACATCCAGGGTTGCCCGGGACCGAGCCACTGGCTGAAGGATCACCACCCCCGCTACAACCCGGACAAGACCTACAACGACTACCGCGAGGCGATGCCCGCCGACAGCCTGCCCGTCCCGGTCATGGGGGCGTTCGTGCCTGTGGTGCACAAGCCTGACGAACTGGTCGTGATGCGCCGCAACCCCTATTACTGGAAGGTGGACGAGGCCGGGAACCAACTGCCCTATCACAACGAAACGCATTACAAGCTGACCACCTGGGACGACCGCACCACGCAGGCCGTGGCCGGCACCGGGGATTTCTCGAACATGGAGAACCCGGCCAACTACGTCGAGGCGCTGAAACAGTCGCGCAGCGAGGATGCGCCGGTCGACGCGAAGTTCGGCCCACGAACGATGGGCTGGCGGATCGAACTGAACTATGCCGCCAAGGAAGCGGACGATCCCTATGACCAGCAGCTTCGCACGGTGTTCCGCGAACTCGATTTCCGCAAGGCGATCAGCCACGCGCTGAACCGCGACGCCATCGGCCAGGCGGTCGCCCGTGGCCCGTTCGCCTATCCCTACGTGGCAGGGTTCCTGACCGGTTCTCCCTACTACAGCAAGGAACATTCCGAGTTTCAGTCCTACGACCAGGACAAGGCCAACGCCCTTCTGGACGGGCTTGGCCTGACCGACAGCGACGGGAACGGCATTCGCAACCTGCCCGACGGCGGCGAGGATCTGACCATCGACATGGTCTACCGCACCACCCGCCCCGAGGACCGCAAGCAGGTCGACGCCGTCGCCTCGCAACTGGCCGAGGTCGGCATTCGCGTGCTGCCCAAGCCCAGCGACGAGTCCGCGGTCGAGGCGATGCTGAACGGCGGGACGTTCAACGCGATCCTCAAGCGCGAGAACTTCACCAACCCGACCGACAAGACCTGCCGCCACCTGCCGATCAGTGACAAGTGCCCGCTGCATCACCAGGCCGGCGACCAGCCGCGCGACACGATGGACTTCGAGGTCGAACTGGGCGCGCTCTATGCCGACTTCCTGGCGACCAGCGCGCCGGCCGAAAAGATCCAGATCGTCCAGCGGATGCAGGAACTGCTGACGCAGAACGTCTATACGATCGGCACGATCCAGACGCCTGCCGCCCTGCTGGTGAACAAGCGGATCCGCAATGCCCACCCGGGCACGCCGGTCTTCCTGTTCCAGTGGGCCGAGGACGGGGTGATCCGCGAACGCCTGTGGACGGCGAAGGCCGACCAGCTTGACGAGATCCTGCCCGGCACCATCGCCGAGTACTGATCCCGCATCCGCCGGGCGGCCCCGCGCCGCCCGGCCCCTCCGCTTCGAAGGCACAACATGGCATTCCTGAAATTCCTGGCCGAACGGCTGCTGTCGGCGATCCCCCTGCTGATCGGCATCTCGATCGTGGCCTTTTCGATCATCAACCTGGTGCCCGGCGATTTCGTCGATGCCTGGGCCGGCAAGACGATGGCGATGACCGGCCTGTCCGAAGAGGAAATCGCCCCGCAGGTCGCGGAAATGCGTGAACGGTACGGCCTGAACCAGCCGCTGCCGGTCCAGTACGTGACCTGGATGAAGAACATCCTGTTGCACGGCGATTTCGGCATGTCCTTCGCCCACAACCGCCCCGTGACCGAGGTGATCGGCCTGCGCCTGCCGCGCACGATCCTGCTGGCGCTGATCGCCATCATCATCGGCCAGTCGATCGGCATCCTGCTTGGCATCTATGCCGCCGCGAACCAGTACCGGCTGGGCGACACGCTGGCGACGGTGTTCGCCTTCATGGGCGTGGTGATCCCGAAATTCGTCGTATCGCTGGTGCTGCTCTACCTGCTCGCCTTCGTCTGGCACTCGCCCTACATCGGCGCGCTTCAGTCGCCGGAATACATCCTTCAGGACCATTTCTCGTTCGGCAAGCTGTGGGATTTCTTCCTGCACGTCTGGCCGATCATCCTGATCTCGGTCTGGGCCGGGCAGGCCTACACGCTGCGCGTGATGCGCGGGAACATGCTGGACGTGATGAACATGCAGTACATCGAGACCGCCCGCGCCAAGGGGCTGTCCCGGCGCAGCGTGCTGTTCCGCCACGCCGCCCCCAATGCGCTGCACGCGATCATCTCGGATACCGGGTCGCGCTTCAGCTACATGGTCCAGGGCGAGATCGAGATCGCGATCGTGCTGGGCGTGCCGACCCTGGGTCCGCTGATCCTCAGCTCGGTCGCGGACCGCGACATGTACGTGCTGGCGGCCATCGTCCTGATGGTCGCGACGCTGCTGGTGATCGGCAACCTGCTTGGCGACATGCTGCTGGCGCTGGTCGATCCGCGCGTGCGCCGCGAAATGTTCGGAAAGGCCTGAGATGCACGACGACGGCTCCACCCTCGTGGCCGCGGACAGCGGCCTGACCGCCGATCCCGCGCTGAACGCCGAATATCGCGGCACGTCGCTGTCCTACTGGCAGCTTGTGCGGCGACGCTTCCGCCGGAACGCCTATGGCATGGCCGGGATGGTCGTGTCGCTGGCAATCCTGCTGACGGCGGTCTTCGCGGGCTTCCTGGCCCCCTATGCGCCGCAGACCAAGGACGCGGCGGCGATCTATTCGCCCCCCCAGAAGGTTCGGTTCTTCGACGAGAACGGCCTGACCCGCCCACATGTCCTGGGCTTCGAAGAGGTGATGGACGACGAAACCTTCGAGATCACCTTCCAGCCCAGCGCCGACCGCCGCGTCGACCTGACGCTGTTCGTAAAGGGCGACAGCTG
>JBFHFG010000524.1:0-2961 GCA_041583815.1 Halovulum sp. | reverse complement strand
TTTGCAGTGACCAACGACAAATTTCGTGACTACGAACGTCAATACCCGACTGTTATGGTGGATAACCGCTGGCGCAAGGGCGTGAAGATTTCAGGTGGCGAAATAAAATTTCGGTAGCAGCACAAACCCCACAAAGCGATCTAACAAACGGCACCACAGTCCGCATAACTGTCGAACTGATCGTTCTCGCGACGGCCCTTAGCGGGGGCCGCCCACGGTTCCGCCTGGTGTGGTGACGGGCTTTTTCGGGGGGCGCTGGCGCTCTCGCAACCAAATGTAGAAACCGGCGCCGACGATGACCGCCGTTCCCGCGATGGTGTTCGCATCGGGGGGCTGGCTGAATACGGCCCAGCTGATGATCGAGACATAGATGATCTGGATGTAGATCATCGGGGCCAGTTTCGACGCCGGGGCATAGCGGTAGCCCACCGTGAGCAGCGAATGGCCAAGCGTGGCGAACAGGCCCATGGCGAAGAAGGCGACCCATTCCGTCACGCCCTGCGGCCAGACCCAGCCCAGCAGCAGCACCGGCGCCAGCAGCACAGTCGGCACGCCCGAGGTCACGATTTGCCCGGTCGGGTTGTCATCACGCCCCGCGATCATCCGGGACAGCACGAAATACATCGACGCGGCAGACAGTGCGCCGAGCGAGAAGAACATCGCCCAGTGGAAATCCGCGCCCCAGGGCTCGGTGATGATCAGAACACCGGAAAAGCCGACGAGGATGGCGAGGAACCGGCGCAGCCCCACCTGTTCGCCCAGAAGGGGGATCGAAAGCAGGCACACCAGCACCGGCGAGGCGAAGAAGATCGCCGTGGTCACGGTCAGCGGCAGGTAGGTGAGGGCGACGAAATTGCACACCGTGCTGGTCAGCAGCATCATCGCCCGGCCCAGTTGCAGCCCCGGTGCGTTGGGGCGCAACACCGACAGCCCCTCGCGCGGAAGGAAGATCAGCAGCGAGGCGATGAAGTTGCCCGCGTAGCGGATGAAGGCGATCTGCAGCGCCGGCAGGCCGGCGGCAGCCAGCCACTTGGCGCTGGTGTCGATCAGGGTGAAGCTGAAGAAGGCGCCGGCCATGATGGCCAGCGCCAGCGTCATCCGATCCTCGCGCGGGCGGGGAGCCTGTCTCAACGGCGGGCCATCACGATTGCGCGGCGTCGCGGTGGTCGTCCTCGAGGAACCAGCGCACGCTGTCCTCGAAGCTTTCCGGTGCGCGGAAGCCAAGGCGAATGGCCTTTTCGGGCAGCAGGCGCTGGCGCCAGCCCATGACGATGGCCTCGATCACGGGATCGGGGTTCCAGGTGATGAGCTTTGCCGGTTCCGGTCCGGCGACGCGGGTCATGGCATCGACCATCTCGCCCACGGTGTCGGTACGGCCCGGCAGGTTGAGGTTCCGGTTCGGCCCGAAATCCGCGCCGTCGATGGTGGCGGCGTGCAGCAGGTGCTCGACGATCATCCGTGGCGGCAGGTGCCACACCGGGTAATCGCGCGAGACCGGGCAGTTGGCCGGTTCGCCCTGAAGCGGTTCGCGGAAGATCGACGACATGAAGGACGAGGCCGCCGCGTTGGGTTTGCCCGGCCGGATCGAGATCGTCGGCAGCCGCAGCCCGCGTCCGT
This sequence comes from Halovulum sp., assembly GCA_041583815.1. Taxonomy (GTDB): domain Bacteria; phylum Pseudomonadota; class Alphaproteobacteria; order Rhodobacterales; family Rhodobacteraceae; genus Halovulum. Next base: position 1,344 of record JBFHFG010000524.1, on the reverse strand, counting down.
CGAGGAAGCCCTTGCGGCTCATGTCGTTGAGCAGCAGTTCCCCGATCGCCTTCTGGGTGCCGTAGGAGGTCTGCGGGTTCAGCTCGACCCCGTCCGTCACTGGGTCCGGCGCCTCGCCGCCGTGCACGGCGCAGGACGACGAGTAGACCACCACCGGGCAGTCGCCCTGGTCGCGCGCGGCCTGGAAGATGTTCAGTGTGCCGTCGAGGTTGACGCGCATGCCGAGGTCGAAATCCGCCTCGGCCGCGCCGGACACCACGGCGGCCAGGTGAAAGATCACGTCCTGACCGCCCTCATAGGCTTGCGCGACCGCCGCGGCATCCGAGATGTCGGCGGCCAGCGTGCGTACGGGGAAGTGCGCGTCGGGGGCCTCTGGTTCGGCCAGGTCGATCAGCGTCATGGCGGTGATCTTCTGGCCGCGCAGCGTCCCCTCGGAGGCGAGGCGCCTGGCCAGTTTCTGGCCGATGAAGCCGCCGCCGCCGGTGATGAGTACCTTGGTCATGGAGTCAGATCCTCTCAGCCGGCCATGCCGCCGTCGATGATATGCGCCTGGCCGGTGGTGAAGCCGCTTTCGTCCGAGGACAGGTAGACGCCCAGCGCGGCGATCTCCTCGGCGGTGGCGATGCGGCCCATGGGCTGGCGGGCGACGAACTCGCGCATCGCCTTTTCGTAGTCGCCGGTGGCCTTCAGCCGCTCGTGCAGCGACGGGCTGTCGACGGTGCCGGGGCAGATCGCGTTGCAGCGCACGCCGGTGGTGATGAAATCCTTGGCGACCGATTTGGTCAGGCCGATCACGGCAGCCTTGGTGGTTCCATAGACGCAGCGGTTGGGCACGCCCATGACCGAACCGGCGACCGAGGCGATGTTGACGATCGAACCCTTGCCACGCTCGATCATGCCGGGCAGGGCGGCCTGGATGGTGCGCATCATGGCCCGCACGTTCAGTTCGAACGCGAAGTCGAGATCGGCGTCCGACGCCTCCAGCACCGTGCCGCCGTGGACCACGCCCGCGCAGTTGAACAGGATGTCCGGCTGCACGTCCTGGATCAGCGCCTTGACCGCCGCGCCATCGGTGACGTCCAGTTGCTCGGTCCGGCAGTCGAGACCCTTCAGCAGGTCGCCGTTGATGTCGGTCGCGGTGACGTCCGCGCCCTCGCGGATGAAGGCCTCTGCGGTGGCGCGGCCGATGCCCTGACCGGCGGCGGTGATGAAGGCTTTCTTGCCCTGAAGACGCATGGACATTTCCTCTTTTGTGACTGGAAGGCTGTCTGGTTAAATTGAAAGGACCAATACGCCGCGCGACGGGGAATGTCACGCGGCGTCAAGGGGATCAGGGCTTTTTCG
>JBFHFG010000523.1:0-2987 GCA_041583815.1 Halovulum sp. | reverse complement strand
GGCCCCTCGGCCACGGCGTAGCCAAGGTCTGCGAAAATCGCGATAACCTCGTCCATGACCTGGCTGACCGGATGCACGCTTCCCTCGGCTCGGGGACGCGGCGGCAGGCTGATATCGACGCGCTCGGCCTCCAGCCGGGCGGCCAGGGCAGCTTCGGCCAACACCGCACGACGAGCATGGATGGCGGCGGTCAGCTCTGATTTCAGTGCGTTCAGCGCGGGACCGGCCACCTGCCGCTCTTCGGGGGTCATGCCGCCAAGGCTGCGCATCTTAAGGCTTACTTCGCCCTTCTTGCCCAGCGCCGCGACGCGCGCTTCCTCGAGCGCGGCCTCGTCTGCGGCGGCTTCGATCGCCGCGGTCCATTTCTGCTTTAACTCGGCCAGCCCGTCCATGCGCGCGTCACTCCGGAAATCCTGCGTTCTGGGTCGGGCGTGGCCTATCACAGCCCCGCCGGAATGCAAGCTTGGGCGACTTAACCGGCGGTTAACCAAGTTCCGGCACCACGAAGCGGAAACAATGCGAGGCCCGGATGTTCCTGACCCCATTTGACGCCGCTTTCGGCGGCGTGCTGCGCGATACCGCCCGCCGCGATACCCTGCAGGGGGGCGACGGCCCGGATGTGTTCGCGCTGGGCAACGACGGTCGCACCGACAACGTCTGGGGCCTTGAGGACGGCGTCGACGTAATCGACATCGCGGCCTGGGACGCTACCTGGGCAAAGATCTCGGTCCGCCAAATCAGCCTGACGGAATACGTGGTCGACTACCAGAACGAGGAACGGATACGCATCACCTACCAGGCGCCGCCCGCTGCCGAGATCCCCGAGGACGGCATGCTGCTGACCGCTGACGATTTCATATTTGCCAATGGCGTCCCCGCACCGAGCGTGCAGTTGCGCCCGGAAGCCAGCGCCACCGAGAAAGAGGTGATCTTCGGCACCTCGCTGCCCGACGTGTTCCTGTTCGAATACGACGGTCAGCGCGACACTGTGCGCCGGTTCGAGCCGGGCAAGGACCTGATCGACCTTGCCGACTATGGCACAAGTTTCGGCGCACTGATCGTGACCGAGCGGAAAGAGGGGCGCCTGTCGATCAAGATCCCCGTTCCCGACGCCGAGCGTGACCTACCCCCGGACTGGCTGGTGCTGATCGACAATTCGCACCAGTTGACCGCCGACGATCTGACGGCGGACATGTTCATCTTCTGAACGCGTACCAGTACGGCCCGTGTGAGGTCAGTGCCCCGGCGTCGCCTTCGCGAAAGCGGCCTTCTGCTCGTCCGAGGCCTCGGCCTGGTAGGTCCGACGCCATTCATCATAGGGCATGCCGTAGAAATCTTCGCGCGCGGCGTCCTTGTCCATCTCGATACCGCGCTCATTCGCCGCTTCCTGGTACCAGCGGCTCAGGCAGTTGCGGCAGAAGCCTGCAAGGTTCATCAGGTCGATGTTCTGCACATCCGTCCGCTCGCGCAAATGGTCGCGCAGACGGCGGAAGGCGGCAGCTTCCAGCTCCAGTCGGGTTTGATCGTCCATCTTGGTCTCCGTCGGTTTTTCAACAGGTAAGTCGCCCTGGGCCGGATGTCACCTGCCGGCCCCACTCGGACAACCTGGGAAATCAGATCGGCAAGGGGATCAAATCGGTCAGAATTCGCGACAGACGCGCGGCCCAAGCCGCTTGCCCCGGCTCATCGGCGATCAGGTCGTTGCGCACTTCGATCAGGACGTGGGGCAGCGCGCGCTTGGTGCCGTGGCGGTCCATGCAGTCGCCTTCAAGCTGACCTGTGTAAGGCTCGTTGTCCCCAACCACCAGGTCGCCCTCGGCGCGCAGGCGCGAAATCAGCGGCAACGCCAGTCGGTCGTCATGGGACCACAGAACACCGATATGCCAGGGCCGCGCGGGCTTGCCACGCAGTTTCGGCGTGAAGCTGTGGATCGACACCAGATGCGGGGTCACGTTACGGCCCAACATCGCGTCAATCCGTTCGGTGATAGCATCGTGATAGGGATCATAGGCCAGTGCCCGGCGGCGGGCGACCTCGGCCGGGTCCGCTGTTCTGTTGACGGGAATAATCGACCCGTCGTAAAGCTTCATGAGCAATGTCGGATCGTCAGTGCCCCGGTTCGGATCGATCACCAACCGCGAGAAGCGCGACAACACCGCCGGCGCCCCCATCTCAAGCGACATCCGGCGCGTCACCCCCGCCGCGCCCGGGTCCCATGCGATGTGCCGGGCCATGTCTGCGGCAGACAGCCCAAGGTCGCCGCCGGCGCACCAGTCGGGCACGGCATTCGACGCATGATCGCACAGAAGCAGCGCCGGACCGGCGGCATCCGGATTCAATACTTCGTAGGCGGGATGATCGGTTGCGGCGGCTGTCGTCATCCCGTCCGGATACTCTGCCAATCCGGCGGGGGGAAGAGCCGCACCCGGCAAAAAACCGCCCGGCGTTACGGATTTTTGCCGGACAATCCCGTTTCCTGTCGCTATAAGCCGCGCCGAGGCCCCCTCGAACGTGCAGGAAGATCGATGTTAAGACGCAATCGCAATGTGAAAATCGTGGCCACGCTCGGCCCCGCATCCAGCGACTACGAAACGATCAAGGCGTTGTTCGAAGCAGGTGCCGACGTGTTCCGGCTGAACATGTCCCACGGCACCCACGAGGATATCCGCGCCCGCCACGAGATCCTGCGCGATCTCGAAGTCGAGTTCGAGCGCCCGATCTGCATCCTTGCAGACCTTCAGGGCCCCAAGCTGCGCTGCGGCACGTTCAAGGACGGCCCCGTGATGCTCGAGGAAGGGCAGGCTTTCCGGTTCGACCTGGACGACAAGCCGGGCGGCGCCGACCGCGTGCAACTGCCCCACCCCGAGATCTTCCAGGCGCTGGATGCCGGTTCGACCCTGTTGGTTAACGACGGCAAACTCCGCCTTCAGGTGCGTGAAGTTACGGCAGACCACGCCGACAGCGAGGTGATCGTGGGCGGCGAGATC
>JBFHFG010000522.1:0-2989 GCA_041583815.1 Halovulum sp. | reverse complement strand
CAGGCCGCCGGTCTTGAAGGGCTGGGCGATGTTGACCAGCGGCACACCACGCTCGCGCGCGGCCAGGCCCGCGGCCATCCAGGTGGTGATGACGTCGGCACCGCCGCCTGCGATCACCTGCTCGGGCGCGATGTCGGGGCCGCCCGACTTGATGGTGACGTCAAGGTTCTCTTCCTCGTAGAAGCCCTTGTCCTTGGCGACGTAATACCCCGCGAACTGGGCTTGGGTGACCCATTTAAGTTGCAGCGTCACCTCGTCTTGGGCGGTGGCGGCGGTGGCGGTCAGGCCCAGCGCCAGCGCGGTCGCGATCAGTCGTCTCATTCTCACTCTCCTTGTTGCACGTCTTTTTATCCGTGCGTTGCACGTCTTCTTGTTGTTATCGGGCCCGCCGTTGCGACGGATGCCAGAAGGTCGCCGCGCGTTCCAGCAGCGCGACCCCGCCGTAGAAGGCGGAGCCGACCAGCGCCGCCACCACGATCTCGGCCCAGACCATGTCGAGCGCAAGCTTGCCCACCTCGGTCGAGATGCGGAAGCCCATACCGCGAATGGGCGAGCCGAAGAACTCGGCCACGATAGCGCCGATCAACGCCAGCGTGGTGCAGATCTTCAGGCCGTTGAAGATGAACGGCGCGGCGGCGGGCAGGCGCAGCTTGGTCAGCGTCTTCCAGTAACCGGCGGCATAGGTCCGCATCAGGTCCTTCTGCATCCGCTCGGCCGCGGCCAGGCCCTGCACCGTGTTCACCAGCATCGGGAAGAAACACATCACCGCCACCACGGCGGCCTTGGACTGCCAGTCGAAGCCGAACCACATCACCAGGATCGGCGCGGTGCCGACGATGGGCATGGCCGCCAGGAAGTTGCCGACCGGCAGGATGCCGCGTTGCAGCGCGGGCGTGCGGTCGGCGATCAGCGCCACCAGGAAACCCGCGCCGCAGCCGATGACATAGCCGCCCAACGCGCCGCGCAGGAAGGTCTGGACCAGATCCTCCCACAGGGTCGGCGCGCTCGACGCCATCCGCGTCAGGATCGCGCTGACGGACGGCAGGATCACGCCCGGCACGTCGAAGGCGCGGACCCCGGCCTCCCACAGCAGCAGGATGATAAAGCCCAGCAGCAGCGGCGGCAGTACGCCACGTTGCCCCGCGCGCACCAGGTGCGTGATCAGCGCAACCAGCGCGAGGGACGCGAGAACCGCCGCGCCAAAGGCAGCGCCCTCGGCCCCGGAGGCCAGAAGCAGCAGCGTCATCACCACCAGGACCAATGTGCTGATACCCGTGACCAGAAATCCGTTCGCCCCGGTCATCGCCCGAACCCCATGCGTTTCAGTGTCGTCGTCTGGATGGCGCCGACAATCCCGACCAGCACGGCGGCAAGGATCGCGGCCGCGAACAGCGCCGACCAGATCTGGATCGTCTGCCCATAATAGCTACCCGACAGCAACCGTGCGCCAAGTCCACCCTGCGCCCCGGTCGGAAGCTCTGCGATGATCGCGCCGACAAGGCTCGCCGCGATGTCGACCTTGAGTGATGGGAACAGGAACGGCATCGCCGCGGGCAGCCTCAGTTTCCAGAACCCTTGCCAGTCGCTGGCATTGTAGGTGTGCAGCAGGTCGGTCTGGATCGCGCTGGGGCTGCGCAGCCCCTTTACCATTCCGACAACCACCGGGAAGAACGACAGATAGGCCGCGATCACCGCCTTGGGCACCAGCCCGGTGATCCCGACGGAGTTCAGCACCACGACGATCATCGGCGCCAGCGCCAGGATCGGGATCGTCTGGCTGGCGATCGCCCAGGGCATGACCGAGGCGTCCATCACCCGGTTGTAGACGATCCCCACCGCCAGCAGCAGTCCGCCCAGCGCGCCGAACACGAAGCCAAGCAACGTCGCGCTCAGCGTGATCCCCGCGTGATGCACCAGGCTCTTGTTCGAAGTGACAGGCTGGCCCACCGTCGTCGCCCACAAGTCCGTCGCCACCTGGTGCGGCGCAGGCAGCCGCGGCTTGTCCTGCGCATAGGTCGCCGGGATCAGGCCGGGATTGCGCACCACCAGCGACCACGCGCCGGCATTGCGGATCGACTGACCCTCCGGGACCGAGACTTCGACATCGGCCCGCGCGGCCCGGTTCGCTGCCCAATGGATGTTCATCGGCGGAACGGCGGCATACCAGATGCCCAGGATGACCGCGACCACGGCCAGACCCGGGCCAAGCGCGGCGATCCGGCGCCCGACCCAGCCGCCCGCCGCGCTGCGGCCGATACCTGCCCCGGCTGCGGTGACATCGCTCATGCGCCGCCCCCGATACTGAACCGCTCACCCCTCGGGCGGATCTGCGGATCGAACAGCGGGCAGCCGAAGTCGTCCGCCATGATGTCGATGATCCGGTTCGCGTCGCCGTGCGGCCACTTGCCCCGCAGGTCGATCCGGACCGAGGCGCCGGTTCCACCGAATTCGATCACAGCACCAGGGCGCGTCCAGGCATCGCCCTCCCACGCCCAGGGCGGCTCCAGCGCCGCGCGCAGCGCCGCCAGCACGGCGCCACGGTCGAGCGGGACAAGACCCTCGGGCACCTCGCCCTCGCTCAGCGCGAAATAGGTGGCCAGGTGATCGTCCAGCGTCCGCGCCGCGCCCTCGTCCGCATAGCGCCAGAAATTCAGGTCATAGCTCACCGGCGCCCCCACTTTGGTCCCCCAATATCCCCGCCGGAGGCATCCGTCCGCCTGCCGCATCCCCGAGCTCAGTCATCCAGGTGCCCCGCGCGCAGCCCCTCGCGGACACGGTGCGCGATCTCGATGAACTCCGGCGTGTCGCGGATATCCAGCGGCCGTTCGCGTGGCAGGGTGCTTTCGATCACGTCGCTGATCCGGCCCGGGCGCGGGCTCATCACGACGATCTTGGTGGACAGGTACACCGCCTCGGGGATCGAGTGGGTGACGAAGGCGATGGTCTTGCGGGTGCGCGCCCACAGCGCCAGAAGTTGCTCGTTCAGGTG
>JBFHFG010000521.1:0-2991 GCA_041583815.1 Halovulum sp. | reverse complement strand
GGCGGCGACCCGATGTTTTCCACCACGCAGCGTATCTGGGGCTATGAGACGCCCGACGGCAGCTTTGCCCAGTACACCTGCGTGCAAAGCCAACAGCTGATGCCGCGCGCCAAGCATCTGACGTGGGAGGAGTCGGCCTGTTACACGCTGACGCTTGCGACCGCTTACCGGATGTTGTTCGGCCACGCGCCGCACGAGCTGCGGCCGGGGCAGAACGTTCTGGTCTGGGGCGCCTCCGGGGGGCTTGGGTCTTATGCGATCCAGTTGATCAATACGGCGGGCGCCAACGCGATCGGCATCATCTCGGACGAGGACAAGCGTGATTTCGTCCTGGGTCTGGGCGCCAAGGGGGTTATCAACCGGCGAGACTTCGATTGCTGGGGGCAGTTGCCGAAGGTGAATACCGACGCCTACAAGACGTGGTTCAGCGAGGTGCGCAAGTTCGGCAAGGCGATCTGGGACGTCACCGGCAAGGGCGTGAACGTCGATATCGTCTTCGAACACCCGGGCGAGGCGACCTTCCCCGTTTCGACCTTCGTGGTGAAGAAGGGCGGCATGGTCGTCATATGTGCGGGCACGACCGGCTACAACCTGACGATGGACGCGCGCTATGTCTGGATGCACCAGAAGCGCATCCAGGGCAGCCATTTCGCCAACCTCAAGCAGGCGGCCGCCGCCAACCAGTTGATGATCGAAAGGCGTCTTGATCCCTGCATGTCCGAAGTGTTTCCTTGGCAGGCGATTCCCGAGGCCCACATGAAAATGCGGGCGAACGCGCACAAGCCGGGAAACATGGCTGTTCTGGTAAACGCGCCGCGAACTGGGTTGCGCACGATCGAGGACGCGCGAGATTGCGGCGTCTGACGCCCGCCCACCGGCTGCGAATCACCTGACCGCTCCAGCTGCCATATTCCTTGTGTAGGAAAATCAACCGGTTGCAGAAACCTCCCCCGCTATTTCGGGGGGGGTCGATTAAGGGTGTTTCTAATAAAGCATTACTCGTGCTAGGGTTGTGTTAATGATCCATTAACCACTTCTACAGAGAGTACCGATGTCGCAAGAATGGATGTTGGACCTGCTATCGGATCTGCGCGGCGTCGCCGAGAAGAATGCAATGTTCGAATTGTGTGAGCATCTGGACGACGCGCTACTAATTACAGCGCGGGAAATCAGGGCTGCATCCGCTTGCATCACTGGCGCGAGTATCGCTGATGACATGGGTGCAGAGTTTTCTCGATCGGCTGGAGAGCACGACTTCTCTTGAGAGTGTCCAGGCACTGGTAGAGGAGGTTCGCGACGAACTGGGGGTCGCGCACGCGATCTATCACCTCGTCGGCGGAACCGGGCGCGAATACGGTGCGATGACTTACGACCCCGAATGGGTCGATCACTATAAATCCGAACGATATTTTACCATCGATCCCGTCGTCCTCGGTGCGCTTCGCACGACGGCACCGCTGGATTGGCAGACATTGGACTGGACCGGCAGGGCAGCGCGCGCATTGCTTGGCGAAGCGGTAGCCGAAGGGGTTGGTAAGCAGGGCATCTCGGTACCGATCCGCGGGGTCGGCGGCCAGATGGCGATGTTCTCGGTCACATCCTATGAAAACAGCGCCAGTTGGGACCGGTTCGGATGCCAGCACATTCCCAACCTTGTTCTGGCCGGCAATTACATTCACCAGCAGACGGCGCGGATCATGGGCGTGGATCAGCTTGCCGGCTCGCCCGACCTGTCGCCGCGCGAGCGGGACGTTCTGACTTTCCTGGCGGTCGGGCATTCGCGGGCCGCCGCTGCGGACAAGCTGGGGATTTCGGAGCATACCCTGCGCGCGTACCTGGATACCGCGCGGCTGAAGCTCGGGGCGCAGAACACCACCCATGCCGTAGCGCTGGCCATGACCAGGGGGCTGCTGCTGCCCTAGGCGTTGCGCGGAATTTGTTCCGCCGCACGGCCAGAAAGACTTAACCACCACGGCGCTAGGCCCAAGGCTCCACTTGCAGGGAGCCATGCCATGATCCGCTATCTCTATGCCAGCCAACTGAAAGCTTTCCCCGACCTTGCCCGCGGGATGTTCCGCGACCGTGCCGCCCAGTTCATCGACCGCCTGGGTTGGGACCTGATCCGCGATGCCGACGGCGGCGAGCGGGACCAGTACGATGCGATGAACCCCCTCTACATCATCCTGGAACGGCCCGATGGCGGACATGCGGCGTCGATGCGCGTGATGCCCAGCATCGGGCGCACGATGGTGAATGAACATTTCAAGCATCTGAACCACGGCATCCCGATCCGCGCGCCGTTCATCTGGGAATGCACCCGGTTCTGCCTGTCGCCGGACGCCGGGGCCGAGGCGCGTACCTGGGCGGGAACGCTGATGCTGGGCGGGCAGGAACTGGGGCTGCGCTTTGGCCTGACCCGCGCGCTGGGCGTCTATGACGAGCGGATGAGCCGCGTCTATCGCTCGATCCGATGGGAGCCGTCGTTCATCGGCGCCGAAGGACAGCCGCGTCGCCGCATCTGCCTTGGCCTCTGGCCGTTCGGTCCCGACATCCGTGACGCCATCGCCCAGCGTGCAGGGCTGGACCCGATGGTTGCTGCGCCCTGGTTCGATGCTGCCTTCCCCGTCGATGGCCCTGCAATGGTCGCGTGACGGCATTGCGTCTGTACGGCCCACGGGGGCCAAGCTAGAACACCGGTATGGAAAACCTGCCGACCCTTTCCGACGATCAGGCCGAAGCCTGGGATGCCGTGGCCGAAGCACTGGAGGGCGCCGGGGTCAACCTGGCGGACGACCGCCTGGCACCACGCCCCGAGGACCGGCAGAGCACGCTGGCGGTCCTGGGCAAGGCGGGGTCGGGCAAGACGATGCTGCTGGCCCGCCTTGTCGATGCGCTGAACGAAGCCGGGGTCGAGACGATCTCGGGCGACTGGGAAGGCCGGCGTCGCCGCGACCGCCGCACGCTGGCGATCCTTGCGCCGACCAACAAGGC
>JBFHFG010000520.1:0-2992 GCA_041583815.1 Halovulum sp. | reverse complement strand
GCGGCGCGCGCGCCAAGGCAGGCCGGGTGACGCGGCCCGGGAATCGCGGACCATGCGTCGTTGTAAAGCAGCCGCAGTTCCGACCCCCAGTAGATCGCGGTCGGGAATTCCGAGTTCAGGCATATCCCCAAAGCCGAGCGCAACGATTGCGGCCAGGTCTGCGGTTGCCCGAGCGGATGATCGGTCCAGTCGAACGCGCGGATGCGCTGCGCCATCTCGCTGTTGCCGGCGAGAAAGCTCATCGGATCCGGGTTGGGGTTCTGCCGTCTGAGCATTGCGATTGGTTCCGGGGGATTGCGTCTGAAAGACAGTCCGACGCGGGGCGCTGGCCGTCAAGATGGGTTGTGACTGCGCGCGGCGAAGAACTGCCGGTTCAGGGGTTTGCGCCTGTCTGGCGGTGGTGCCGGACCGGGCTGCGCGGTGGCGAGGACAGTCCCGGATTGCGCGGCGTGGACGCTTGCGGAATAGTACCCGTCAAAGGGGCGGGCGGTAGATACCACCCGGTTCCCGGTGCGGAGGACGCGATGGGCACAGACGATGACAGCCCGAAGGCCGGCGCACGCTATGCTTCGTCGCCGTGCATGGCGCACGAAGTAGCGCCGGACTATTTCGATCCGCTGGCAGTCGACCCCGAGCAATGGCGCGACGTGACCCGCTGGCGGAGGGCAGAGCGCGCCCGTCTGCGCGCGGCCAGGAAGGCGCTGCGCGCCGCCGATCGCCAGAAGCTGGCGTTGGCCCTGGCCGAGAATATCGAAGCGGCGCTGAAGGATCTGGGCGTGCTCGACCGTGGGTGCATCCTGTCCGCCTATTGGCCGATCAAGGCCGAGCCGGACCTGCGCCCGCTGATGACGCGGTTGCACGAGGCCGGTGTCAGGGTCGCGCTGCCCGTGGTCGAACAGACCGAGGCGCCACTGGTGTTTCGGCACTGGACGCCCGGCCAGCGCATGGGGCGCGGCGTGTGGAATATCCCGGTGCCGCCGGGCGACGCCGTCACGCTGACCCCGGACATCCTGTTGGCGCCGGTGCTGGGTTGGGACGGCGAGGGGTATCGACTGGGCTATGGTGGTGGCTATTTCGACCGCACGTTGGCCACGCTTGCCAAGCCGCGACTGGCCATCGGCGTGGGATCCGAGGCCAGCCGGCTGGCGACGATCTTTCCGCAGCCGCACGACATCCCGATGGACCTTGTCGTGACCGAGGATGGGGTACGCGTGCGGCGGAAAGGCTGACCGCCGTCAGCCCGATACGGCGGGCGATTCCAGGAAATGCGCCGCGGTCCGCAGCGTTCTCAGGCTGGGTTCGTAAACCTGGCTGACGTGGATGTAGCCGTGGTTCACGGCGGGCGCGAAATCGTAGAGATGTGGAACGCCCGTCTGGGTCAGGCGGCGGGCCAGCCAGCGTGTGTCGTCGGCCAGGCAGTCCATCTCGGCCTCGGCCAGAAAACAGGGGGGCAGGCCGTCGAACGTGGCGCCGGTCAGGTCGCCGTAGACCGGCTCGGGGTGGTCGGCAAGGTACCAATCCCAGAAGATCCGCATGTTCGACGTGGTCAGCCCGTAGGTGCCGTCGCCATAGGTGACGTGCGAGGGCGTATCGAAACAGCAACGATAACAACCGTACCACAGCAGCAGGGCGGCCATCGGAACGTCCGCGTTTTCGTCGCGCAGCCGCAGTGCGGTTGCCAGCGCCAGGTTCGCCCCCGCGCTGTCGCCCGCCAGGACGATCTGCGCGTCCGGGTTGCGTTCCGATACCTGCCGTACGGTGGCGCAAGCCGCATCCAGCCCGGCGGGATAGGGATTCTCGGGCGCCAACGGATACTCGGGGCCGATGACCACGTGCCCGGTCAGTGCGGCAAGGTCCGTCATGATGCCGCCATGGGTGATGGTGTCGCAATTGGCCCAGCCACCGCCATGCAGATAAATGATCACGCGTGATGTATCTTCGCCCTCGCGCGGCCGGAAGATCCGCGCGGTCTCGTCCGTCGTGATCTCGACGCGATCCGCGTGCCGCCCGCGCAGGTCCCGTCGTGCTTCGCTGGCCTGGCGGCGTATCTCGGGCATCTGCTCAGCCGTCAGGTCGGTAGCGGGCGCCGAGAAACGGGCAAGAGCCTGCATCAGCTCGGGGTCGGGCAATCTGGTCATGAAATGGTTCCTCCTGCCTAATCGTGAACGCCGAAACGTTGCAGAGTGCAAGACCTCGCGGCACCGTGAGGAGGCTCCGCGCGCCCTTGACGGGCCTCACCGCCGTACATACGGAAGTTTCATTAAATGAAACATATGCGCCGTCGGCGCATCGAACGATGGCAGGCGGCATGAACAGCACGGGCGACGCGGCGGGAATTTCACTTTCCGACGGATCCGGGCGGACCCGGCTGGTCTGGTACGTGGACTTCACCTGCGGGCACACCCGGCGGATCCGGGACCTCATGTTGCGGACCATCGACCGGTTCGGGCAGGGGACCGTTGCGCTGACGGTTCGGTTCCTGCCGTCGCAGGATGGCGACCGGGGCGCCGAAGTTGCGGCGCGGGCCGCCATCGCTGCAGACCGGCAGGGGCGCTACCGGGATATGCACCGCGCCTTGTTCGCGCATGCCCCGCACTACACCCGCGAAGATGTCGAGCGCATCGCCGCCGAACTGGACCTGGACCCCGACCGCTTCCGCAGCGACATCGACTCCCCTGAAACGACCGCGCGGATTGCCGGCGACGTCGCCGCTGCGCGTGACGCCGGGGTCCTGCACACGCCGTTCCTTCTGATCGACGGCCGCCGCTACGCCGGTGTCTGGGACGAGACGGCGCTGATCGAGGCAATCGAGAAGCCGCTGGGCGTGCGCCTTGCACTTGCGAGCAGCGATTTCTTCCAATGGGCTGCCTCAGCAGGTCTGGTGCTGGTGATCGCGACGGTGCTGGCGCTGCTGGCCGCGAACCTCGGTTTGCACGACACCTATGAACATCTGCGCGAGACGGCTTTCGCGCTCAGCATTGGCGCGTCGGTC
>JBFHFG010000519.1:0-2997 GCA_041583815.1 Halovulum sp. | reverse complement strand
GCCCGACGCAGCGCCACCGGACGCCCCCGCAGGCTAATCCTTCGTGCGGGGCCCGGCTCCACCCCTGCCCCGGCCGCGATGCTTTCCACGTCGCGCACCACGCGCGGCGGCGGCGGATGCCATGTCACGGGCTGGCCCATGTCCTGCATCTCGTCGCAGACCGTTTCCACCAGCGAGGCCATGTCGACCATCACCGCAGGCTCGCGCGCGTCCTCGCCGCGCAGCAGGCGCAGGGTTTCGGTCAGCATGGTGTCGATCTCGTCCAGGTCGCCCAGCATCGAGTCACGCTCGGGCGCCGACAGGAACTCGGCCTTCAGGCGCAGGCGGGTAAAAGGCGTGTGCAGGTCGTGGGACATGGCGGCGACCAGTTGCAGCTGCTGGCGGTCCCGTTCCTCGACCTCGGCGCGGGTGTCCTCGATGCGGCGGGCGATCCGGCTGGCCTCGTCCCGCGGCGAAAGCGGACCTTCGGTCGGACCGGCCAGCGCCTCGATCGGGCGCGCCAGCCAAAGCGACAGTCCTGCCAATAGCGCCGCCAGCGCAGACGCGCCCGCGGCGAAGGTCACCGCCAGCGCGCGCGGATCAGGGCGGCTGTGCCACAGCGTGGGCGCGACAAAGGCACGACCGTCGATCTCCAGCATCGCGGCGCGGCGGGTCTGCGCCAGGGCAAGTGCGATCGCTTCGAAATACTCCTGTGGCCGGGAGAGCGCGTGCAGCGCCTGCAACACCGGCTCGGGCAGTGCCGCGCCGTGCACGGTGACCTGCGCGGGCCAGCCGCCGCCCTTGCGCGCCAGCGGCAGCGGCACGTCCTGAAGCCCGTCGACCGTCAGCGGTGTGTCCTCGTACACCAGGCGGGTCGTGGCATCCGGCGCGTCCAGCAACCGCGCCAGTTCTGCCCCTGCAATCGCGGCCTTCAGCGGCACCTCGCGGCGTTCGCCAAGCACCCACGCCCCGCCTGCCGCCGTCAGCGCCCCCAGAAGCGCCGCAAGCGCGGCCAGCAGCATCAGGCGATGGCGCAGCCTCACCGGGTGACGGACTCGGCGATCGGCTGCACGTCGGCGCAGAACTGGTAGCCCACGTTGCGGATCGTCTTGATAAGCGCCGGACGGTTCGGGTCGGCCTCGACCTTGCGGCGCAAACGGCTGACCTGCACATCGACCGAGCGGTCGAACGCGCCCTGTTCACGCCCCTGCACCATGTCGCACAGCTGCTCGCGCCGCAGCGGGGTCTTGGGGTTGCGGATGAACGCCTGCAGCATCGCGAACTCGCCCGAAGACAGCGTCACCAGGCTGCCATCGGGGGCGCGCAGCTCGCGCCGCTCCAGGTCCAGCGACCAGCCGTCGAAGCCGACCCGCGTGCCCGGAACGTCCCCGCCCTGCGCCCGGTCGGCGGCGCGGCGCAGCACGGCGCGGATCCGGGCGACCAGCTCGCGCGGGTTGAAGGGCTTGGTCATGTAATCGTCCGCGCCCAGTTCCAGCCCCATGATCCGGTCAGCGTCATCACGCACGGCCGTCACCATGATGATCGGCACGCGGGACGTGCGGCGGATCATGCGGCAGGTCTCGAATCCGTCCATGCCAGGCAGCATGACGTCCAGCACCACTAGGTCGATGTTCCATTCCTGAAGTGCCTTCAGCGCCTCGTCCCCGCTGCCGGCAACGCTGACGCGCAGGTCGTATTGACCGAGGAAACGTTTGGTCAGGCGCTGGATCTCCAGCTCGTCGTCCACGATCAGGATATGGCAAGTCCCTGTCATCGGTCGCTTTTCCCCCATCTCGCCCGTGTTCGGCGATTTTGGTGTAACAATACATTTCCAGACAGCGCCGTGCAGCAATTTGTTACAAAGCCGGCAGCCGTACCGCGCACATACCGCGATAGCGTGCCTGCAGAAGCGGGGCGGAACCCCGCCGCATGCCCCTTGCCGGGGCGGAACACCCAATTCGGGCCCGCGCAAGCCGGGCCGCACATGCGGAGGAAACGGATGAATATTCTCAAGATCACCGCGGCAGTGGTCGCACTGTCGGTTGCCGGCGGCGCGCTGGCGCAGGACATGCCCAAGCTTGAGCAGAAGGAGCGCTACAAGGTTGGCTTCAGCCAGATGGAGAGCAACAACCCCTGGCGCATCGCCGAGACCAAGTCGTTCCACGACACCGCCGAAAGCTGCGGCTGGGACCTGATCGCGACCGACGCCGCCGGTTCGGCCGCCAAGCAGGTCGCCGACGTGGACTCGATGATCGCGCAGGGCATCGACGTGCTGTTCCTGCCCCCGCGCGAGGAAAAGCCGCTGATCCCCGCCGTAATGAAGGCCAAGGCCGCGGGCATCCCGACCTTCCTGGTCGACCGCTCGGTCGATCCGGCGGTGGCGCAGGCGGGCACGCACTACATCGCCTTCCTCGGCTCGGACTTCATCGAGCAGGGCAACCGCGCCGCCGAGTGGCTGATCGAGAACTTCGACGGCGACAAGGGCGTGATCGTCGAGCTTGAGGGCACCACCGGCTCCTCACCCGCGAACGACCGCAAGAAAGGGTTCGACGACCGTATCCTGCATGATGACCGGTTCGAGATCGTCGCCAGCCAGTCCGGCGACTTCGCCCGCGACCTGGGCCGCCAGGTGATGGAGACGCTGCTCCAGGCGCACCCGGACGTGAACGTGGTCTATGCCCACAACGATGAAATGGCCATCGGCGCGATCCAGGCGCTGGAACTGGCCGGCCGCAAGCCGGGCGAGGACGTGACCATCGTGTCGATCGACGGCACCCGCGACGCGCTGCAGGCGATCATCGACGGCAAGATGGGCGTCACGGTCGAAAGCTCGCCCTTCTTCGGGCCGCTGGCCTGCGACGTGATGAAACGCTACGCGGCAGGCGAGGAAATCGAGCCCTGGGTGAAGGTCGAGGACCGCATTTTCACCGCCGAGAACGCCGCCGATCACATCGACGAAGCCTACAGAGACCGGCAGGGCGCGCCACCCGCGCGCCCTTCCCCTCAGGCACAGCACAT
>JBFHFG010000518.1:0-3001 GCA_041583815.1 Halovulum sp. | reverse complement strand
CTGGCGCGGGACGGGGTGGTGTTCGAGAACGCCTATTCCAACTCGCCGCTGTGCTGCCCGTCGCGCGCGTCGAAATTCTCGGGTCGGTTGCCGTCGAGCCACGAGGTCTGGGGCAACGGGGCCGAGTTCCGGTCCGAGATCCCGACGATGATGCATTTTCTGCGGTCGGCCGGGTACCGCACCGTGGTCTCGGGCAAGTGCCATTTCATCGGCGCGGACCAGCTGCACGGGTTCGACAAGCGGCTGACGACCGACATGTATCCGTCGGGCTTCGACTGGACGATCGACTGGTCGATGGGCCCCGAGCACCGGCTGGGCACCTCGACAAAGAAGCTGGAGGTCAGCGGCCTGTGCCGGACAAACAACCAGATCCTCTATGACGCCGAAGTGCAGTTCCGGACCATCGAGTACCTGCGGCACGAAGCACTGGAAAAGCCGGATAGCCCGTTCTTCCTGCACGTCTCGTACACCCAGCCGCACGAGGCGTACCAGTCGATCCCCGAGTATTGGGACCGCTATGACGATGTCGATATCGCCATGCCCGCGATCCCCGAGGACGCCGATCCGCACCCGGTGACGCAATGGCTGAAAATCCATCACGGGATCGACCAGTTCCCGCCCGACCCGGAAACCATCCGCCTGTCACGCCGGGCCTATTACGCGATGATCTCTCACCTCGACGACTATCTTGGCGAGTTGGTGGCAGAGCTGAAGCACCTTGGCCTCTATGAGGACACGGTGATCGCTTTCATCAGCGACCATGGCGACATGTTGGGCGAGCGGGGCATGTGGTTCAAGCGGACCTTCTACGAAGGATCGCTGCAGGTGCCGATGATCTTCCATGCGCCGGGACGGTTCGCTCCGCGTCGGGTCGCTGAATGCGTGACCCTGGCAGACCTGTGCCCGACCCTGTCCGAGCTTGGCGGCGCCAAGGAGGTTAGCGACCGTTATGGCAGCCCCGACAGCGCCAGTTTCCTGAGCCTGCTGACCGGGCAGGGGGATAGCCGCAAGGACGAGGCCATCGCCGAGTATTACGGCCCTGGCGTGATCGAGCCCTGGATGACCATCCGGCGCGGCGCTTGGAAATACGTCTGGACCCGCAATCACGAAGACCTGCTGTTCAACATCACGGACGACCCGCAGGAGCAGGTGAACCTTGCCGACGATTCCGCCCATGCCGCGATCAAGGCCGAACTGCGCGAGGCGCTTCTGGGCCGCTATGACGTCGAAGCGGTGACCGCACGCGCCGTCGAAAGCAAGAAGACCCGGATGTTCCTGCAAAGCGCACTTGCGGGCAGCGAGGGCTATCACTGGGACTATCAGCCGGTCTTCGACGCGACACGGCAATACGTGCGGGGCATCAACAGCCCCAGCACCGCATGAGGGGGGCACGATGACCACGCGCAGCAAACAACCCAACATCCTGATGATCTATGCCGATCAGATGCGGTACGACTGCATGGGCTGTTCGGGCAATCCGGACGTCAAGACACCGCACCTGGACCGGCTGGCGCTGGAAGGGGTGATGTTCGACAACGCCTTCACCTCCTACCCGCTTTGCACGCCATTCCGGGCCTCGCTTCTGACCGGGAAGTACGCCCATCAGGCGGGTCTGTATTCGAACCATTTCCCGATCAACACGGATCAGCCGTCGCTGGCGACCAGCCTGAACGCCAGCGGTTACCAGTCCGGCTATATCGGCAAGTGGCACCTGTTCGGCGGGCCCAAGCCCGGCTTCGTGCCGCCGGGGCCGGACCGGATGGGGTTCGACCATTTCGTCGGATACAACCGCGGCCATCAGTACATGGACGCGATCTTCTATCGCGACACGGACCAGCCCTACCATTGCAAGCGGTACGAGCCGGATTTCCAGACCGATCACACCATCGAGTTCATGGACAAGGTCGCGAACAGTGAGGGCGACGCGCCGTTCCTGGCCTATGTCTGCTTCGGCCCGCCGCATTTCCCGATGGACATGCCCGAGCATTGGCGACGGATGTATGACCCCGAGGCGATTACCTTGCCGAAGGGCACACCGAACCCCGAGCTTCAGAAACGCCGCACGAAAGAGCGGCTTGAGCAGGAATTCGACGGCGACGCCAATTTCGGCGAGCGGTCGAAGACCGACAAGTTCGAGGGCATGGACCCGGATATCGAGACCGAATGGCAGATCCGCAAGTTCGTGGCCGAGTACTACGGCATGATCTCGAACGTGGACCACAATGTCGGGCGTCTGCTGAACTGGCTCGACGCCAGCGGGCTGGCCGAGGACACGATCGTGATCTTCTTCTCGGATCACGGTGACATGCTGGGGCAGCACGGCTCCTACTGCGGGATCAAGCGGCAAGCCTATCGCGCGTCGTCGCACGTGCCGCTGCTGATCCGGTACCCGGCGCGTTTTGCCGCGGGCAAGCGAGTGCAGTCGCTGGTCGACGTGGCGGTGGACACGATGCCGACGATCCTCGACACCTGCGAAGTGCCGGTCCCCGATGGGGTGCAGGGGGTCAGCTATCGCTCGTTGCTGGAGGGCGAGGGCGACGTGCCCACCCGCGACCATGTGCAGTTCGAGCTGATGAAGGCGGAATTCGGTGGCCGTGGCGAACGGCACGCCAAACCGGAACGCGGCATCCGCACGCGGGAATGGCTCTACGTGCGCAAGCAAGATCGGCCCTATTACCTGTTCGACCAGATCAACGATCCGGACGAGCTGGTAAACCTGGTCGACGATCCGGCCTATGCCGAGGTGCAAGCCGAACTGGATGCCCGCGTGCTTCAGAACATGCGCGACACCGGCGACGCCTGGGAACTGGAGATGGATTTCCCACCGCCCGGTTTCATGACCCACAAGGAAGCGCATCGCCACCTGCTCGACGTGGTCAAGCCCGCCGCGATCGAAGTGCCGTGAGACGTGGCGCGCTGCGCCTGAAAGGTCGCGGCGCGTCCGACAATCATAACCAACAGTGGAGGAGTAACTCATGAAACTGCCGCGTATCGCGCGAAT
>JBFHFG010000517.1:0-3004 GCA_041583815.1 Halovulum sp. | reverse complement strand
GATCGCCTCGCTGATGGCCGATGGCTTCCCGGTCGACATGACCATCCCGAAAGAGGGCAGCTACGGCTTCGTCTACACCTACAACATCGCCAACAACGCGCCCAACGCGGACAACGCCTACACCTTCCTCGACGCGATCCTCTCCTCGCCCGAGATCGGCGCGGCGATGACCTCGGCCTCGGGCTTCATCTCGACCTTCAAGGGCGCCGACCAGCACCTGACCGACGCGCAGAAGGCCGCCAGCTCGTTCACCGACGAGGAACTGGCCGGCATGCGCTTCTTCCGCGCCGAAGCGAACGAGCTGAAGTACGGCCTGGTCGATCCGGCAGTCGAGGCAATCAAGGCCGCCTGATCCCGCTACCCGGGAAATCACCCGGTGGCCCGGCAGATGCCGGGCCGCCGCCCCCCGGGGGATTTCCGCAGTCCGGCAGAGGACACACACATGACAGACCACGCCGCTCAGGCGAAGGCGGGACAAGATGTCCCCGCCAAAGACGACATGCAGGGCAGACCGACCTTCTGGGGCCGCGTCACCGGCAACGGCGCCTACCAGGCGCTGGTCTCGGCGATATTCGCCAGCCCCCGGCGCCAGTTCCTGATCCTGGCGGCCTTCCCGCTGGTCTGGGTGCTGACCCAACACCTTGGGCCGATGCTTCAGATGCTGAACGTCAGCCTGCTCAGCGCCTACCCGCTTGCCCCGGGCGAGGAAGCCACGCTGACCTTCGACAACTACCGCCGGTTCACTGCCGACGGCGGGCTGTTCATGCAGCCCTTCTTCCGCACGCTGATCTACGGCGCGGTGCTGACCTTTGCGACGCTGCTGATCACCTATCCGGTGGCCTATTACTTGGCCCGCCACGTAAAACGCGACCGGCAACTCTCGCTGCTGCTGTTGCTGCTGATCCCGTTCTGGACGGGCGAGATCGTGCGCACCTACGCGATCATGATCCTGCTGGGCAACAACGGCGCGGTAAACCTGGCGCTGCAATGGCTGGGCCTGATCGAATGGCCGATCCCGTTCATGTACACCGGCTTTTCCGTCAGCGTCGGCCTGATCTACCTGACGGCGCTCTACATGTTGCTGCCGCTTTACTCCTCGCTGGAAAAACTGCCCCGCAACTATACCGAGGCCGCCGCCGACCTTGGCGCGGGGGCATGGACCCGGTTCCGCCGGATCACGCTGCCCCTGACGCTGGAAGGCATCGGCTCGGGCTGCACGCTCGTGTTCCTGATCTCCATCGGCTACTACGGCACGCCCGTGCTGCTGGGCGGTCCCAACACCACCGTATTCGCGGAAACCATCGCCGGCTTCTTCCACGCCGCCGGTGACGAATGGCCCACGGGCGCGGCCTTCGCGGTGATCATGTTCTTCACCGCATTGGCAATGGCGGGGATCTTCACCCGCATCATCTCGGCTCTGCGCAAGGGGGACAGCAAATGACCCGCAATTCCCGCGTTCTGCTGTCGGTCGTCTTCTGGGCCTTCGTCGTCTACCTGTTCGTGCCGCTGGCGCTGATGATCCTGATGGGCTTCAAGGACTCGAAATTCATCGGCTTTCCGATCCAGTCCTGGACCCTGGACTGGTACACCGGCGTGTTCGAGGACACCGAGGTCATCGGCACCTTCTTCTACTCGCTGATAATCGCCGTGGTCTCGACCGCCGCATCGGTGGTCATGGGCACCTGGCTGGCGGTTCTTCTGACCGGGCGCAAGTTCCTGGGCCGCAGCGCGGTCTATGGGCTGATGATCCTGCCGGCACTGGTGCCGGGGATCATCTCGGCGATCGCCTTCCGGATCTATGCCCGCCAACTGGGGATCGAGCCGGGCATGGGCGCGATCATCTGGGCCCACGCGGTGCACAACGTGCCCTTCGTGACGCTGGTGGTCATGGCGCGCCTGTCCACACAACCCAAAAGCTATGCCGAGGCGGCGCGCGACCTGGGCGCCGACCCGCTGGTGACCTTCATCCGGATCACCCTGCCTTACCTGAAACCCGCGATCATCGGGGCCTCGGTGTTCTGCCTGCTGCTGTCCTTCGACGACTTCGTGCGGTCGTTCTTCCTAGGCAGCTACCAGCCGACACTGCCGGTCCTGATCTTCTCCAAGCTGCGCTCGGGCATGTCGCCGGAAATCAACGCGATCTCGACCATCGCGCTGATCCTGACGGCGGTGCTGGGCATCTGGGCCGAACGGTCCAGCCGGCGGATGAACAAGGAAAACTGACATGGCCGACACCAAAGACCCCATCGTCCGCCTCGACGGCATCTCGAAGCGCTTCGGCAAGACCACCGCGCTACACGAGCTGCACCTGAGCATCGCGCCGGGCGAGTTCGTGACCTTCCTCGGCCCCTCGGGCTGCGGCAAGTCCACGACCCTGCGCCTGCTGGGCGGGTTCGAGAAACCCGACACCGGGCGCATCCTGCTGGAAGGGCAGGACGTGACGGCGCAGCCGCCCAACAAGCGCAACGTGAACATGGTGTTCCAGGACTACGCGATCTTCCCGCACATGACGGTCGCGCAGAACATGGCCTTCGGGCTGGAATTGAAGGGCATGGACCGGCCATCCATCAACCGGCGCCTGAAGGAAATCATGTCGTTCCTCGAACTAGAGCCCTATGCCGACCGCTATGCCTCCCAGCTTTCGGGCGGGCAGCGGCAGCGCGTGGCGCTGGCCCGCGCACTGGCCCCCGACCCGGCGCTGCTGCTGCTGGACGAACCGCTGGGCGCGCTTGATGCCAAGCTGCGCGGCCAGGTGCAGGTCGAGCTGAAGGCGATCCAGCGCCAGACCCACAAGACCTTCTTCTTCGTCACCCACGACCAGGACGAGGCGTTGACCATGTCCGACCGGATCGTGGTGATGAACGCGGGCCGGGTGGAACAGGATGGCACGCCCGAGGACCTGTATTTCCGCCCCGCCACCCGTTTCGTGGCCGAATTCATCGGCGAGACCAACCTGATCGACGGAACCGTGCGCGGCATCGACCGGGACCGGTCCGAAGTGGTC
>JBFHFG010000516.1:0-3006 GCA_041583815.1 Halovulum sp. | reverse complement strand
TGCCAGATCCAGCGTCTTGCACAGGGTCATTCCGGCTTCCAGCGCGCGCTGCGCGGCAAGCTGGATCGCCGGGCCGTCGGCCATCGGGTCGGTGAAGGGCAGGCCCAGTTCGATCACGTCGACCCCGGCGGCAGGCATGCCACGCACGACCTCGAGCGAGGTGTCGTAGTCCGGATCGCCGGCCATCACGTATGCGACGAACGCCTTGCGCCCCTCGCGTTTCAGCTCGGCGAAACGTGCCTCGATCCTGCTCATGCCCGGCCCTCTTGGTTGGAACCTTGGCGGTTTGCGGCATGGCGCGCGGAAAATCAAGGCGGCGATGGGCGTCGGCGGGTATCGCACGGCTTGTCTGGGCGGGATCAGCGGCTAGTCTGCGGGCGGCAGGGGCCGTCCGGAGGGGTTTCACGATGACTGGCAGGCATGTTTCGATCAACCGCGACTACTGGAACGGCAATGCCGGGGACTGGGTCGCGGCCGGGGAGCGGCTGTGGGCCGCGCCCGCGCCGGAGTGGGGGTTCTGGGGCTTTCCCGAGGTCGGGCTGGAGATGCTGCCGTCGGACATGACCGGCCTGCGCACGATCGAACTGGGCTGCGGCACGGGCTATGTCTCGGGCTGGATGGCGAAGCGCGGTGCGGTGCCGACCGGCGTGGACGTGTCGACCGAGCAGCTTGCGACCGCGCGGCGGCTGGCCGCCGAGCATGGTGTGAACATCACTTTCATCGAGGGCAACGCCGAGTCGGTGCCGCTGCCCGACGGGTCGTTCGACTTCGCGATCTCGGAGTATGGCGCCGCGATCTGGTGCGACCCCGACCTGTGGATTCCCGAGGCGCACCGGTTGCTGGCCCCGGGTGGGCGGCTGGTGTTCATGGCAAACCACCCGCTGGCCTACGTCGGCACCCCGCCCAACGGCGACGCGGTCGAGCCGGTGTTCCATCGCCCCTATCGCGGCATGAACAGTGTCGACTGGACCGATGCGCTGGTCGAGCCGGGCGGGGTGGAGTTCAACCGCACCATTGGCGACTGGTTCGCGCTGTTCCGCCGCACGGGCTTCGATGTAGAGGACTACCGCGAGGTCTATGCGCCCGACGATGCGACCGGCGTGACCTTCGCGGTCCCGGCGGACTGGGGCAGGCGGTACCCGGCCGAGCAGGTCTGGAAGTTGCGCAAGCGGTGAGCGCTCTTGCCCTTGTCGATAGGTGCCCTTAGGTAGGCGCGTCAGTTTCCAGGAGACGTAGCATGGGTTTCAAGATGGGTATCGTGGGCCTGCCGAATGTCGGCAAGTCGACCCTGTTCAACGCGCTGACGCGGACCGCCGCGGCGCAGGCGGCGAACTTTCCCTTCTGCACCATCGAGCCGAATGTCGGCGAGGTCGCAGTGCCCGACCCGCGCCTGGACAAGCTGGCCGCCATCGCCAGTTCCAAGCAGATCATTCCGGCCCGCATGACCTTCGTGGACATCGCCGGGCTGGTGAAGGGCGCCAGCAAGGGCGAGGGGCTGGGCAACCAGTTCTTGGCCAACATCCGTGAATGCGACGCCATCGCCCACGTTCTGCGCTGTTTCGAGGATGACGACATCACCCATGTCGACGGCCGCGTGGACCCGATCGCCGATGCCGACGTGATCGAGACCGAGTTGATGCTGGCCGACCTGGAAAGCATCGAGAAGCGTCAGGCTGGCCTTGTCCGCAAGATCAAGGGCGGCGACAAGGAGGCCATCGCGGCGCAATCCCTGCTGGAGCGGGCAAAGGCCGCCATCGAGTCCGGTCAGCCGGCCCGCACGGTCGAGGTTTCGGACGAGGAGCGCAAGGCGTGGAACATGCTGCAACTGCTGAGCGCGAAGCCTGTCCTGTATGTCTGCAACGTCGAGGAAGACAGCGCGGGCACTGGCAACGACAAGTCGACGGCGGTGGCGAAGATGGCCGCCGAGCAGGGTGCGGGGACGGTCGTGATCTCGGCCGCCATCGAGGAGGAAATCGCCCAGCTTGACGACGACGAGCGGCGTGAGTTCCTGGACGAGCTGGGGTTGGAGCGGGCCGGCCTGGACCGGCTGATCGAGGCGGGCTACGCGTTGCTGGGCCTGGCGACTTATTTCACCGTCGGTCCTAAGGAAGCGCGTGCCTGGACGATTCCGCAGGGCGCCACTGCACCGCAGGCCGCCGGGGTGATCCACGGCGATTTCGAGCGCGGCTTCATCCGGGCCGAGACCGTCGCCTTCGACGATTTCGTCGCCAGCGGCGGAGAATCCGGTGCGCGCGAGGCCGGCAAGCTGCGCGCCGAGGGCAAGTCCTATGTCGTCAAGGATGGCGACGTGATGCACTTCCTGTTCAATACCTGAATTTTAGGTAAATGGGCGTTAACTTAGCGTTCATTTACGTTGAGTGCTGTTCATAATTAAGTTGTCGATCATCTTTGATTAGCTGTCCGTTCAATCGTTCTGCGTAATGCTACCTGATAGGTTGCGGGTATTTCCGTGATTACTTTCGGGTGGCATCATGGGTTCGATTGTCGAGTTCGGTTTCGTCATTGTCGCGGACAACCTGGCACCGATCTATGGTGTGTCGGATATCGAATTCGTGTCCGGACCGGATGGCGATTACCTGATCGCCGGGTCCGAGCTGCAGGGCAGCATCACCTCGTTCCGGATCGAGGCGGGCAGCCTGCCGCAGGTGGCGGCGCGGATCGACCGCAGCGATGCCAGCGGCACCGACGCGCTGAGCGACCTGGTGCTGGTGCCACGGCTGGATGGCGTGCAGGTGCTGACGCTGGGCCGGTACGATGACAATTTCGGCCTGTTCGACCTGAGCACCAGCGGCGGGCTGACCCTGGCGCAGGAACTGACCGATGCGGGCAGCCTGTACCAGCGGGGGTTCACCGGCGACTCGTTCGCCGTGGGGGACACCAGTTTCGTCTATACCGCCCGTTATGGTGCGGCGGGGTTCGACGTTCTGCGGATCGATCCGACCGGCGTCGTCTCTCATCTGCAGGCGGTGACGGACAACGCGTGGC
>JBFHFG010000515.1:0-3024 GCA_041583815.1 Halovulum sp. | reverse complement strand
ATGGCCGTCAGCTTCGCCGGGTCGGTGTTCCTGCTGAAACCGCCGGTCTACGTGCTTGCGATCCAGGGCGCTGTAATGGTCGCCGCGGCGGCCTTCATATTGACGCGCCCCGGCCGGTGAACAGCGCGCAGGTTGCCCATTTCCAGGCTCGCCAATCTTACTGTTCTAAAAAGATAAACTAACAACCGATTGACAAAAGGCATCATCTGGACCGATCCTTTCGTCAGGGCGCCAGATAATATGGCCCAAACGCGCCTCGGCCACTACGGGGAGAAACATGATGAGCCTGTTGAGACTCGACGGGATCACCAAGAGTTTCGGCGCGATCCATGCACTTCAGGGCATCGACCTGTCGATCGGCGCCGGGGAAGCGGTCGGACTGATGGGCGACAACGGCGCCGGAAAGTCGACGCTGATGAAGATCATCGCCGGGAACTTTCCGCCGACCAGTGGCAGCATCCGGATCGATGACCGCGAGGTCCATTTCCAGAAACCGCTGGACGCGCGCGACAACGGGATCGAGATCGTCTACCAGGACCTGGCGCTGTGCGACAACCTGACGGCGGCGGCCAACGTCTTCCTGGGGCGCGAGGCGAAAAAATCTTTCGGTCCGTTCCGATATCTCGACTACGGCACGATGTACCGGCGCGCGGGCGAGTTGTTCGCAGAGCTTAAATCCGAAACACGCCCGCGCGACCTGGTCCGGCAGATGTCCGGCGGCCAGCGTCAGGCCGTCGCCATAGCGCGCACGCGTCTGTCAGATCCGAAACTTGTGCTGATGGACGAGCCGACGGCGGCGATCTCGGTCCGGCAGGTGGCCGAGGTGCTGGCACTGATCCAGCGCCTGAAAGACACCGGACACGCGGTCATTCTTGTCAGCCACCGGATGCCGGACGTGTTCTCGGTCTGCGACCGGGTCGCGGTGCTGCGGCGCGGCACCAAGGTTGCGGACAAGAAGATCAAGGAAACCAGCCCGGAGGAGGTGACGGGCCTGATCACAGGGGCGATCGAATACGCATGACCGAGATCAACGAAAAGACCGGCGCCGCCCGCTCCCACGCCGAGATCGACGACAGCATCACCACCCGAAGCGAACTCAGCCCGCTGCAGGCGGCCATCCGGACGCAACCGTTCTGGGTGCTGGTCGCGATCATCGCCATCGGCTTTGTCATGAGCTTTGTCTCGGACGTTTTCCTGACCGACCGCAACCTGTTCAACATCACCCGCAACTTCGCGTTCTTCGGTATCATGGCGCTGGGCATGTCGGCGGTGATCTGCACCGCGGGCATCGACCTTTCTGTGGGTTCGCTCATGGGGCTGTGCGGCATCGCCGCCGGGTTGGTGATGCAGGCGGGCTATGGCATTGGCTGGGGGTTCATCGCGTGCATGGGCACCGCCGCCACGGTCGGCTTCATCAACGGCGTGCTGATCGCCTATCTGCGGATGGCGCCCTTCGTGGTGACGCTGGGGATGCTGGCAATGGCCCGGTCGATCGCCATGGTCGTGTCGAACAACAAGATGATCTATGAGTTCGGCCCCGACCAGGACCTGTTCGAATGGATCGGCGGGGAAAGCGTCATGGGCGTGCCCAACCCGGTCTGGGTCCTGATCATCCTGACGGCCGTGTTCTGGTGGGTCTGGCGCTATTCGACCTGGGGGCGTTGGGTGATCGCCATCGGGGGCAACGCGCACGCCGCCAAGCTGGCCGGCATCCCGGTCGAGAAGGTCGTCGTCTCGGTCTACATGCTCAGTTCGATGTGCGCGGGACTTGCCGCGTTCCTCATGGTCGGCTGGTTCGGATCGGTCACCAACGCACTGGGCCTGACCTACGAGTTGAACGTGATCGCGGCCTCGGTCATCGGCGGCGCGAACCTGATGGGCGGCGTCGTCTATGCGGTGGGCGCGCCCATCGGTGCCGGCCTGATGGAGCTTATTCGGAACTCACTGCTGCTGGCGGGCATCGACGCCCTTTGGCAGCAGTTCTTCGTCGGCCTGTTCCTGATCCTCGCGGTTCTTCTGGAACAGATCCGCAATCGTGGGCGGCAATAAAAAGGCAAAACCGCCTGCAATCTGAACCCAAAGGGAGGGGAAAATGAGGAAACTGATGACAGCGGCGGCACTTGCCGCACTTCTTGTGCCCGCGGCGGCCGTGGGACAGGAGTATACGTTCGCACTGGTGCCCAAAGCGATGAACAACCCGTTCTTCGACCTGGCGCGCGACGGCTGCAACAAGGCGCAGGAAGAACTGCCCGACGTCACCTGCGAATACATCGGCCCGGGCGAGCACACCGAGATGGAGCAGATCCAGATCGTGCAGGACCTGATCTCCAAGGGCGTCGACGGGATCGCGGTCGCGCCTTCGAACGCACCGGCGATGGCCAAGGCGCTGAAAGCAGCGGCGGACGCGGGCATCCCGGTAATGACCTGGGATTCGGACCTTCTGGAAGAGGACAAGGCGCTGCGCAGCACATATGTCGGGACCAAGAACTACGACATCGGCGTGAACCTGGCCAAGATCACCATGGAGCGTCACCCGGACGGTGGCACCATCTGCCTGCAGACCGGCGGTGCAGCGGCAGCCAACCACAACGAGCGGCTGCTGGGCATCCGCGAGACCCTGTCGGGCGAGACGCTGGGCACACCGCCGGGCGATCCGCTGAACGGCCAGGGTGGCTGGACCGAGATCTCGGGCTGTCCGCTGATCACCGATGACGACGGCAACAAGGCCGTGCAGGGCATGACCGACATCCTGTCGGCGAACCCGGACCTGACCGCCTTCGTTTCGACCGGTGCCTTCACGCAGTGGTTCGACAACGCCTACCGCCAGGCCGTCGAACCCTACAAGGAGCGCATGGATGCGGGCGAATTGTCGGTCATCGTGGCCGACACCCTGCCGATGCAGATGGAGCAATTGGCCGACGGCCTGTCGAACGGCCAGGTCGGGCAGCGCCCGTTCGAGATGGGCTATCGCGCGATGTTCATCATGAAGGACCTGGCCGAAGGCAAATCGGTCGACGATCCGAT